>DNWZ01000061.1 GCA_003506095.1 Planctomycetaceae bacterium
TCCAACTCCAACGGGCAGTCGCTGGAGCGATGTCGAGATGCGTTTCAGCGACACCGAGAAGATCAGCGTGACCATCCGCGACCAGCGACAAGTATTGACCTACTCTCAACTAGGCTTGGTTGATTCGCGAAGTGGCAAACCAAGCAAACAGTGGGAGTTGCTTCTAAAGTTTGCGAGAGAACATGGCATGATGACATGGCTCTCACCTGACGCCTGCCGAAAGAATCGTAAGCAGCGAGAATTACTCAACAAGTCGCTGCAGCAGTTTTTTGATATCGAGGGCGAGCCAATTGAGCTCACTGATGACAGGAAGGGTTGGAGATGCGTTTTCAAGCTTCGTCCCCAAGATTAGGAACACTCGTTCTGTCTTTTCGAATCAGCCAGATCGTCAACAGAATGAATAGTCAGATTGTCGCTATGCACCGTCGATCATTTCGGACATGCCCCTCCGGTGTTGACGCGGAAAGACAGGACGGGTAGCCGTGTGAAGAGCGTAAACTTAGGCTGGGAAGGAGGTTCCGGCGATTCCAAGAAAATGGTAGACTAGTTGGCAAGCGCAGAAACATTGGAAAACGAAAATACATGGACGCAAAATGAATCAACCAACCTTATTCCCCCTTCCTGGAGAGTCGCGAAAGACAACCCCAAAGACAGAAGGCATAAAGTACGCTGGTTCAAAGCTAAAGCTTCTTCCGCATATCTTGGACGCCATCTCCGAGTTTCCGATCAAGAGAGTGCTTGACGGCTTCGCGGGCACAACACGTGTTTCGCAAGCCCTCGCTCGCAGAGACTATGAAGTCGTTGCGAACGATGTCTCAGCATGGTCCTGGGTGTTTGGAAACTGCTATTTGAAGAATCAATACCAGCCCGAGCATTACCAACGTTGGATAAAGCATCTTAATCAACTACCGGGCAAGGATGGATGGTTCACCCAAAACTATGGTGGCCATGCGAAAACCGAGTCCGCTATTCAAGAGGATGGAACAAAAAAGCCTTGGCAAATACATAACACGAGAAAATTAGACGCTATTCGTGATGAGATTGAAAATCTTACAGATGATCCAGTTCAGAAATCCGTCTTGCTCGCCAGCCTTATTTTGGCACTCGACAAAGTAGACAGCACCCTCGGGCATCACGTTTCTTATCTCAAGGAATGGGCACCGCGCTCCTATAAGACGCTTAGCCTAGAAGTTCCAGCAATTTTCACGTCTTCACCCAATCATGAAGTGTTACGCGGAGACATATTTGATGCCGTAAAGCAGGCGAAGGTTGACCTTGCTTATTTCGATCCACCCTACGGCTCTAACAATGATAAAATGCCGCCCTCTCGAGTGCGTTATGCTTCCTACTATCACATTTGGACTTCGATCATCGAGAACGACAGACCAAAGTTAGTCGGTAAGGCAAGCCGACGCGAAGACTGCAGTGACCTTGTTGCAGGATCCATTTTCGAAGAGTTTAGACGCTCAGACTCAGGAAGATTCATAGCAATGGAAGCGTTGGAAAGGCTAATTGCATCCACGAAGTCGCGTTTCATTCTGCTGTCATACAGTAGTGGTGGTCGTGCAACCGCAGAAGAGCTCATGACGACATTAGAATCCAGAGGGCGAGTCGCAAGAGTTATCGAAGTCGATTACAAGCAGAACATAATGGCATCCATGCGATGGACGCATGACTGGGTTCGCGATGCCGAGAAAGCGCATCGCGAATTCCTTTTCTTGCTTGAGCAGTAAAGAATTGAAGGCTACTCAAGTAAGTCCTTTTTGCTTTCCTTCTCAAGCAATTGAAGTGCGGCCTTTTGCTCTGGTTTATCGGCGACAAGTGCCGCACCCACCAAGTCAATGACAGTGGTGTTGGTCGAGTACTGAATCCAACCCGTCAAACTACTGAAACACTGAAGAGCGTTTTTCGTGTGCGTCCACAAACCTCTTTGAAGTGCATTCGCGGCTTCATCGCCGTACCGAACTTCGCACACGTAATTGCCACTAGCGTCTGCAAATCGATAGACAGGATGCTTACGTCCGCTTCCAGCAGTTACTAGGTTGATCGATGTGACCGAATCCATCGCTCGACCAGCATCGAAGATCATAATGTTACAACGCATCTTCTTCTCATCGTAGATGAGCGGAAGAACATTGATTTGGCGGAAGTCTGCAAACGCAGGGCTTGTTAGAATCTCACGTATCTTTTCAGTGTCGCTAATTCGATCAGGTTGTGTCGATAGCAACTTGAACATCGAACTGGTCTTGTTGGTCGAAAGTTGGAGAGGCCCGTCGCCATATGCTTTAAGGCTGATAGGCAGTTCCGTTCCATCCGGCGTCTTCACGCTAATATCTTCTTCATGTGACTTAGCGCGATACATGTCCTTTCCAACGTGCCTTGCTGAATAGCCTGGAACGAAGAGTTGTATGAACTCTGCCATCGCGACCTCGGCTAAGTCGCCGTGCGTCTTGTTTCCAATCATCCTCATGGAAAAGACATTGCTTAGCGTTCTCTGGATGAGATCTGGTCGTGCTTCAAAAAAAGCTTTCAAGTCCTTGACAAACTTGACGTACGGGTTCACTAGCGTCGTCACGTAACCTCCTTTGGTTAAGTCGCACAATTCGAAAAAGCCTGTAAGCTAGCAAACGTGATGCTACTCCACAAGTTGCGACTAACTGCCAGAAGCTGAAAACCCTCATGTTTTCGTTTTCCTCGATGAAAATCGTTACGAATTTACTTGTTTGGCTGCAATAAGCATTTGGGCAAGCAATTTGGCTTGTCGCGAGGGATTTGAGCCAAACCAAAGAGGTGAACGAATGGGCGATTGGACTGACTCTCGAGGAGTACGTCGAACTCAAGTTGATGCCGCCAAAGCATTCAAACAAAAGAATTCGTTCACCATTCCCTGAAGCTGCTCAACTTCAGTTCATCGGACAACTGGGAGCACCGACGAGCACATGCTTCCATTATCACCACCGAGCGATCGCGGGTCGTTTTGCTGTACGTGCGGTAGTGGATGCTCTCTTTGGGTTGGTAAGTTAACCTCAACCTCTTGGCTCTTTGAGTCCCAGGCGATGTCGAATCGCTCTCTTTACGGACGTGCACGCTGCAATTCTTTTCTTCAGCGATGGTCTGCGAAATCCGAACTTCACGCGGTTTTTTCCTCCTACTCAACTGGGAATTTTGGGAATTTCCCAAAACCCCACTCATGAGATTTTAGCAAATTTCTGATCGCGTTTCGCAAATGTTTTTCCAGCGTTTGCGTTATTTGCGGTCGGGAATTTTCTTCTTTTCCAGGCCGTTTTGGGAATTTTCGCC
>DNWZ01000416.1:0-11242 GCA_003506095.1 Planctomycetaceae bacterium
CATCCTTCAGCCGTTTGACCGCGGTTGCGATTCGCCCCTTGTCACCGCGGACATCCAGCCCCCCTTCCGTCGTCACTTCCTGCCGACTTTCGGGCACCAGCAACGCCAGCGTCGGTTTCACCCGACAAGCGATCGAGACCACCTCGTCGGTCGCGGCGATTTCAAAGTTTGTCTTGACCGTCACCGTCTTAATCAACAATTCGACGTCGCGTTCTTGGATGTGTCGCCGATCTTCGCGCAAATGAAACGTAATGCCAGTCGCGCCGCCCTGCTCAGCCAGCGCCGCCGCGATCACCGGATCGGGTTCATAGGTTCGACGCGCCTGGCGGACCGTCGCAACGTGGTCGATGTTCACTCCAAGTTCGATCATTGAGCAGCAATTCCTGAGTCGTTTGTGTTTCTAGAAGTTTTTTTCAGCAATCAATCGTTCAAACCAAGCTAATTCTTGTGCGATTCCCTCAGCAAGCGATTGCTGAGTCAGCGTGCCAGCAGTCATGCGTTCTGGCAAGACCGTCCAGGCATAAGTTTCCACTTCATAGTGCCCAGTGAACTCCGGCGCGCCAGGCCCCGACAAAGCCGCCACGCACTGGGCAATCGCATCCTGAGTCGAATGCAAATGTCCCAGTTCGCGACGAAAGACTGGCACATGAAAGTGAATCCGCAAATGGTGGTCATTGCCCAACTGCCCCGCCGATTCGCGTAAAGTGATCGACTCGAGCCACTGAGGCAAATCCTCAACCAACCGAAACGCCCCCGCAGAGTCAATCACGCCGGTTTGGTGCAAGTATCGATCTTCAGCAAAACTCATCAAATCAACAATCGCCGCCCGCCGCTGGTCGACGTCCATTGTCGCTAGCGGCACATCGATCGCACTGCTGATTTGCACCTTGCCAATCGCGATCCCAGCCTTTGCATAAGCGGCAATCGCATCACCTTGCGATTCGAACATCACCGCCGAATGGCAAACATCGTGACAGACCGTCAAATGTCGGCGATGGTTCACTTCCGGCAATTCACGCTCAAAGAAATCGACCACATCGCCGCACCGATCGAGCAAACACCCGGGCTCGGGCTCAATCGCAACGACAATCCTTCGTCCTGATCGCGACTCCAACTGCTGCAAACTCGAGGCCAATTCTCGCAAGTTAGCCCCGGCTAACGCAATATTCTGCTGGTCCGAAACGGTCGAAGAGCCATCCGGATTTGAAAGCCCCAATCGACCCGGCCAACCCAACGGCAATGTGCTGATCGAGCCGACCGACTTCTCGCCTCCCGCATCGCAAACCGGCATCCGGGTCATGATCCGGTCAAGCAAACGAGCGAGCTGAACCGTGTAATCCAGCCGGCTCCGTTCCCACCAAGCCGGGCGATAAACGCGATGCTTGACAACCGGCAAATGAAAATTGTCAAAGGGAAACCCATTGATCGTCAACGGCTGCAGATCCTGCGTTGCCAACCAATCCGCAAAACGCTCCGCCCCATCACCTTCGACCAGCTCACCCGCAGCCGATGCCGGTATCCACAAACCGACCGGCAATGGCGATTGGCTGATTCCAGAACTCCGCCTCTGAGCCGCAATCTGAGAGGCGTGATTTGCCAGTGTCTCTTGAATCGTCGCAATATCCGTCCCTGCGTGCACGTTCGTGCAGTATCCGATTCGCGGCTGAGTGGCTGTCATGGCAAAAATCGTCGAAAGAAAACGCTTGGCTTGATCACCCAAGGCGACCATACCAAGTAGACTCGTGAAAACCGATCGACATCTTGTCCGATTTCACCGTCTTTGAACACTCACCCGGATCCAACTCACGTGTTCCCAGTCGCCACCGCTACGAAGCCCGTCGGCATACCCGCCACAATCCGCTCCTTCGCCACCGTCTGCATCCTCTCACTGCTGCTGGCCACCGCCGGATCAGCCCAACCGCTAGTCAATTCGAAGTTCGACGGCCGGCCTGATCCGTTCTATCCGATTGATATGTGGTTAACATCACCCAACCAACAGCGTCTCGCATCGGGCGCGCCCGGCCCCGAGTATTGGCAACAAAAGGCCGATTATGATATCGCCATCACGCTGGACGATACTGATCAATCGATTCGGGGCAACCAAACAGTAAAGTATGAGAATCGTTCGCCGCATTCACTTTCATACATTTGGTTCCAACTCGACCAAAACACCTTCAAACCTGACGCCGAATCTCACACCGCGTCTCCAGCACCCAGCTTAGAAGGTCGTGTACCGTTTTCACAACTCCGATCGATGCTTGTCCGCCAATCGTTTCCGGGCGGTTATGTGATTTCCTCGGTGACCGATGGAAAAGACGCCCCACTGGCAAATGTGATCAATGGCACCATGATGCGAGTCGACATGCCTCAACCGCTGAAGCCTGGCGAAAAGATGACGGTCAAAATCGCCTTCCAATTCAAGATCGTCGATGCGATGCTGATTCGAGCCCGCAGCGGTTATGAGTTCTTCGAAGCAGACGGAAACCATATCTACGAGATGGCTCAATGGTTCCCCCGCTTAGTCGCTTATACCGACTACGCCGGATGGCAACACGAGCAATTCATCGGCAAAGGCGAGTTCACCCTCGAGTTCGGCGATTACAACGTACGTATCACCGTTCCCGCGGACATGATTGTCGCTGCGACAGGTGAGTTGCAAAACCCTAAAGAAGTCTTAACAGCCACGCAAATCGAACGGCTCGACAAAGCCGCCAAAGCGGACAAGCCGATGTTTGTCGTTACGCCCGATGAGGCCAAGGCGGCCGAAAAGCGTGCCGACAAGGAATTGACCGCATCCACAAAAACCTGGCAGTTCGTCGCAAAAAATGTTCGCGACTTCGCCTTTGCCGCCAGCCGCAAGTTCATCTGGGATGCGGTCGGACATCCGGTTACCGATCGAACCGTGATGGCAATGTCGTATTATCCTAACGAAGCCGAACCGTTGTGGAGCAAGTATTCAACCGCAGCAATCGCCCATACCTTGGAAGTCTACGGAAAGTTCACCTTCGATTATCCCTATCCGATCGCGATCAGTGTCAACGGACCGGTTTATGGCATGGAATATCCGATGATTTGCTTCAACGGACCAAGACCTGAGAAAGACGGAACCTACAGCGCCGCGACGAAGTACGGCTTAATCTCGGTCATCATTCACGAAGTCGGCCACAACTGGTTTCCGATGATCGTCAACAGCGACGAACGAACGTGGAGCTGGATGGACGAAGGCCTCAATACGTTCTTGCAATATTTGGCCGAACAGGAATGGGAAGAAGATTACCCGAGTCGACGCGGTGAACCTGCTGACATCGTCGGTTTTATGACCAGCCAATATCAGCGGCCGATCATGACCCAAAGTGAATCGATTCTGCAGTTCGGCAACAACGCATATGGGAAGCCCGCAACGGCGCTCAATATCCTGCGGGAAACGATCCTCGGCCGCGAATTGTTCGACTTTGCATTTAAAGAGTATTCCAATCGATGGCGGTTCAAACGCCCAATGCCAGACGATTTTTTCCGCACCATGGAAGACGCTTCCGGCCAATCACTCGACTGGTTTTGGCGTGGCTGGTTCTACTCGACCGATCACGTCGATATCGCGATCGATCGCGTGCGACTGTACCAAATCGACAGCGACGATCCAGACGAGAACGCGGCGATCAAGCGTCGAGAACGTGACCAGAAAACTCCATCGGTCTCAAAAGAACGCAATGCCGAATTGCCAAAGATAGTCGATCTGCAACCAGGATTAAAAGATTTTTATAATAACTACGACGACCTAGCTGTTCTAGAAGATGACCGCAAAGCGTTTCGAAAGTTTGTCGACGGCTTGAATGAAGAAGAACAGATCCTGCTAAAGCGAAAGACAAACTTCTATGTGATTACGTTCCGAAATATCGGCGGATTAGTGATGCCGATTATCTTTCATGTTTACTTTGACGACGGAACCAGCCAACGTATCACGGCGCCGCCATCGATTTGGCGTCTCGATCCGCGTGCGGTCGACAAACTGCTGATCACCGACAAAACGGTACAGCGAATTGAACTCGATCCACAACGTCAAACCGCTGACGCCGAAGAATCGAATAACCATTGGCCCGTCAAATTGGTACCAAGCCGATTCAAACTGTTCAAAAGCTCCCCAAGCCGCAACCCAATGCAGCGAGCCAAGGGTACCGAGGGTGATGTCGACAAGCCAAAAGAGGAGGCAAAACCAGATAATGGCAACATAAAGACAACGCCAGAAAAGGAAGCCAAGCCGAGCGTGAAGCAACCCGAATCGGATGGTAAACCTGCGAAGGCAAAAAAACCGACTAAGAAAGTACCGGATCCCGAACCGGCGGGAGCGCCCCAATGAGCGGACTGATAGCACCTTTTTTCATTTTGACCACGATGCTGTTTCATCCTGGCCATTCAACACGCGTCGAAGTGCAATACAACGCTGCAGATCAAGTCATCGAGTTGGCGATGCGGATCGACCACAGCGACCTAGAGGCGGCCTTGCGAAATCGATACGGCCAAGCGTTGGTGATCGAAAAGCTGACTGAAGACGAGGCCCGCGAGTTGATCGCTCCATACTTAGGACAGACACTTCGGGTCAATGGCCAGAAACTTGGTGATACAGCGATGAACTGGATCGGCTGGGAACGCAAGCGGATTTCGAGTTGGTTATATGTTGAGATTCAAGTATCCAGCATCCTAACCACTTTGTCCGTCGATACCGATTCAAAGCCCAATCAACTTGAGATGTCAGTTTTGACGTTACTGGAAGTCGAGCCCGAGCTAAACCACGTCGTCGCCGTAAAGCAAAACGGCAACACAACATCAACCGTAACGTCCAAGCAGAAGCCGAACGTAACGATCCCAATCGTGCCGGCGGTGGTTAGCCGATAAAGCCAGATGATGCCACCCAACATGCACGGGTGTTACTGTCAATTGGAGGAAATGAAGGTCCCGATCAACCCGGCTGGATCGAAATTAAGAGTGTAACTTTTGGCTACTCGGGAAAAACACGCTGATCGCGGGTTAATCTCAAATGCAGATTTTGACGACCAATATACAAGTTGTCGTTCGGCTCCGTTCGACTCAACTCTTGATGTCGGACCAGCAGCGCACGGTATCAATCGATGTGGAACGGATGGCTGCGCAAGAACGCTGGCATTACCATCCCAGGTTTATCCTTATCACGCTCATGAAGGCGAAGGAACAGATCGGCCATTTCTCGACCATCACAACCCAACCGATATTCCCAGGTGATTCCGTCGTGGTCAGCCTGCGTCTCGTCTTCGGGTTGAAACGGCCGCGTGAATGTTTTTAACCAACTGCTACCGACTTGAAAGAATTGCTCGGGAGTGACTGCTGACGGGTTGCTCATCGTCTGTTGAGCCAGCTTCATTCGCCTGATGCTGATCAATTGGTGACCGTTGTCTAAGCGAGACAATTCGTGGCCAATCGCTCCGACCAAAGCGGCTTTGGGACGAGCTCAACTACTGAAGTAGTTTCCGGATCCCCTCTAACAATACCTGTTCGACCTGCGGTGCAACGTTAGATGAACTGGGCTGGGTCTCATAGCCTCCCTCCCAATATGCGATCTCGGTGCCGATGTATGCGGTGCCGTAATCGCCGTAGGCAGCCATGCAAACTGTACCTTCCGGCTTCATCGCTTGAGCCGCCAACTGGTATTCAACGAATAATTCACCTGGCATATGAAGAATGTAGGCTGTGCCAAGCTGCAGGCAAGATAAATCGATCGGGTTACCGGCTTGCCTTCGCAGTACAAAGGCTAACTTTCCCGCCGCCGCCAGCCGCCCGTCTTCACTCGCCTGCGGATCTGCCAAGGTAGACTTAAGGGCTGACGCGTCTAAGTGCTCAGCCACTGGCAATTGCACCGGTACGCTTCGCCATCGAACATCGCCTGCCGACAGCGGCTTAACACGTGTGCTCTCCCAAGCACGCCGCATTGCATCGCTGATCCGCTGTGTCAATACGACTCTGGTTTCCGGCGTTCCATCGTTGTATTTCCCTGCAGCGACATTTCCTCCGGCCCCATTGAAATGCACAACGGTAAGGCCCGCTCCTCGCGCCGCTTCGTGCTGTGCACGCCCTAACCCGACAAACTCCGATGTCACGTCCCCTTGGCCGAAATAGCTTTGCGGATGCGTGGCATAGTAGGTAAGGCTGACCAGTGGTTGATCGTCATTATAAAAGGTCAGCATTTTTAACATCGGATCGATCACCCCTTCGGGTGCATCCAATGCTTCTTGAACACGGACCACACTGTGCTGGTAGCCATTTCTCAGGGCACTCTGTGCAAGTTTCGTACGTAGTGGTTCAGGGATTCGATAGGAGCTTGCCCTGGCAATCGCAACTTTGCCATCAGGCCCAAGGATTCGACGATTCGAAGCAACTTTATCCACTTTCGCTTCGCCAATACCCAGTGCGGTCACTGGCTGTGCCGATGCAACCGCCGTTTTGATTGCCGCAGCCACGTTTTGCAACGTACGCCGAACGAAGGGTACGTCAAAACGACGCCCGGCCAACCCGAATTCAGCAGCCAATGCCTCCGCAGTGAAATCACAGCGAATCCCGTCATGCTGATGCAGAACATGCACCGCAACGCGATCGACCGAAGTATTCGCAGCAACCGCCAGACGTTCGCGCCAAACGTCATGCCCACCATTGGCAATGCCAATCCAATCGACCGCACACAACACGATCGGCTGGCCTGCCCCCAGCAGAACGATCCCTCGCGCCGACAAGGGATCTTCGATCTTTCTTGCCAACGCGTAAGCAACCGGAGTGCCTAACGGAGGCGTAGCGTCAGCTTGGAAAACCGCGATTCGCAGTGGCCCCAAAGATTCACTGGCCGGTTCCATGCCGGTAAGCCGAGGCCCCCAAACGATCAACAATACACCTGTGACGACACCGATCACGCGCGTTTGAAAAACATAACGACAAAGAAAATTGAAACCGATCATCGCCGCGATTCTCCCAAGATGAAAATTGCATGGGTTCGCCGGAAGCGCCCCGCCCCTTTGCAACACAACGACCATTTGGTTTGTGAGCGCTGCAACGATTTGTCTCGCAGGTAGCTTTCGGCCCGCCTGGACATCATGGTACAAGAAAGCAACCTTTGCGTGTCGACCGTTTTCCAAAGTGCTTGTTTTTTTCTGACTCGGATCAGCCCATGAAATCGCAACCCTTGCGCTCGGAGGCGTGGTTCAATGACCCCGCCCAGCCGGGAATGACCGCTATTTATGTCGAACGCTTCCTGAACTATGGCTTGACCCCAGGCGAACTGCAGACTGGTCGTCCAGTCATTGGTATCGCCCAGTCGGCTAACGATTTGGCGCCTTGCAACCGAGCACACTTGCAAACGGTGACGCGTTTATCCGACGGCGTTCGCGACGCGGGCGGGATTCCGATGGTTTTCCCGATGCATCCTCTTCAAGAATCGGTGCGTCGTCCAACGGCAAGTCTGGATCGTAATCTAGCATACATCGCATTAGTAGAAATCTTACATGGCTATCCTTTAGATGGTGTAATTTTTACAACCGGTTGTGACAAAACAACTCCCGCAGCACTCATGGCCGCAGCGACAACAAATCTGCCGTCACTGGTCTTTAATTGTGGCCCCATGTTGAACAGTTTCCTCGATGGCCAGCATGCGGGCGCTGGAACAATCATCTGGGAAGCGCGTCGTCGGCTCTCCGCTGGTGAAATCGACGAACAGGGATTCATGGAATTGCTGGCCGCTTCGGCACCCAGCGCGGGACACTGCAACGTGATGGGAACCGCACTGTCGATGAATTGCCTTGCCGAAGCGATCGGCATGGCTTTGCCAGGTACAGCGACTATCCCTGCAACGTATCATGCCCGCGGTCAAGCCGCATATGTGGCTGGCAAACGCATGGTGCAGATTGTGCGTGAGGATATTCGTCCTGCCCAAATCATGACCCGAGCAGCTTTTCGCAATGCGATTCGCGTCAACACCGCTATCGGCGGCAGCACGAATTGTCCACCACACCTGATTGCGATCGCGCGACATCTAGGCGTCGAATTAAACTTAGATGATTGGCAACAGGATGGATATCCGCTGCCACTGCTGGTCAATTTACAACCGGCCGGTCAACACTTAGGCGAAGACTTTCATCGCGCCGGTGGACTGCCGACCGTGATGCGGGAACTGCTACAGCACGGACTGCTGGACAGCGATCCGCAGACCGTAACCGGTAAAACCGTGGGTGAAAACGTAGCGTCGGCAATCCCTTGCGATGGAAAGATTATCTTTGGCGTTACAAGCCCACTAAAGGAACGGGCTGGCTTCCTTGTTCTTCGGGGCAATCTGTTTGATGCCGCGTTGATCAAGACCAGCGTGATCAGCGACGATTTCCGTGCACGCTATCTCCAACGCCCCGGTCAGGAGGGCCGTTTTGACTGCCGTGCCGTCGTCTTTGATGGTCCCGAAGACTACCACAATCGTATCAACGATCCCAACCTGAATCTCGACGAAGACAGTCTGCTGGTAATTCGTGGCTGCGGAACACTCGGATTCCCCGGCAGTGCCGAAGTGGTCAACATGCAACCGCCCGATTCGATGCTAAAGGCGGGCATCCGTGAACTACCAACCTTGGGCGACGGGCGCCAAAGCGGAACATCGGCCAGCCCGTCAATTCTGAACGCTTCGCCCGAGGCCATCGCCGGTGGTGGATTGGCTCGCCTGCAATCCGGCGATCGGGTTCGGATTGACCTGAACACCTGCCGGGTCGATGCATTGGTACCCGAGGACCAATGGCAAGCCCGAAAGCCAGTCGGTTGGGAAATCGTTCCGACCACCGCAACACCATGGCAACAAATCTATCGACAGCATGTTGGACAATTAAACACCGGTGGCTGCCTTGATTTTGCCTGCCAGTTTCGCAGCGTCTGCGACCAAGTCCCTCGCCACAATCACTGAAACGCCCCGCATCACTCGATTGCCACGCCAATCATTGGATTCGGGGCATTAAGGCTTGCATTCACTATCGACTTGTATCCACCTCAAACGCCGCACCCTTGCGATTCGCACTTCGATTTGCCCAAACAGGTCCATCGGGAAACCGGTGTTCCTGTATAAACTCAGGGATAAAGTCGAGCCCCCACCCGAGCGAGTTTGGGGTCACATAATGTCCATCCCGAGTCGCAACGGGATATCGAACGGCTTGCTGCAGAAAATCGATAAACTCAACAAGCTGAGTATCAGAATGTCCTGAAACCGCGATCTGGTCCCACATTCCATAATGTTGGATCATATTGCAGAGCGCGATTCCACCTCCATGGGGACATACCGGAACATTGTATTTCGCAGCCATCAAAATAATCGCCATCACGTCGTTCACACCTGCAACACGCGATGCATCGATCTGGCAATATTTGATCGCACCACTTTTAAGCAACTGCTTGAAAATGACTGGCGATGCGGCATGTTCGCCGCATGCAAACCCAAAGCTTGCGTCGCGAAATGTCTCAGCCAATTCAATGTAACCAAGCACATCGTCGCGCGCGATCGGTTCTTCGATCCACTTTAAATTGAAATCTAAATACTGTGCAATGTGTCGCTTGGCATCCGCGATTCCCCAATACTGGTTGGCATCCACCATCAAATTGCAATTCGGCCCGATCGCTGAACGCATGAAGCCAATCCGCTTGACGTCAGCCGCCGAGTCAAGCCCCACCTTCAATTTAAAAGAATCAAACCCCTGGCCTTGCAGTTTTCGAATCGAACCTAAAATCTGTTCGTCGGTTAAACCTAACCAACCGGCCGTGCAATATGCCCTCGGTCCAAGGTCTGACATTTCCAGTTCGCGACGCCCCACATCAACACGACGATCACGCAAGATTTCGACCGCCTCATCGCGACTGAGCGCGTCGCTGATGTTCCGCCAATCGATACAATCGGCCACAAACTCTGGCTCAAGATCAACCAGCAGTTTCCACATCGGCTTCCCTTCGGCTCGTGCCCAAAGATCCCACATCGCATTGAGCACCGCACCGGCCGCCATTCGAAACACTCCATCGTGCAGCCAGCGCAATTGATGATGGTCAATCAAACGCCTGTACAGTCGAATCGGCTCCTGTGCGAATTCATCCAGATTCATTCCGACAACCAATTGGCACAAGTCTTTGATCCCATGGCAGATCCAGTCGGTTCCCGCACCGATCGTAAAGACAACCGAGTTCCCAATCAGGCCGTCGTCGGTTTCTAAGTGCAAGATCGCCGAAGAATAATCGGGCTGCTTGTGGAACGGGTCCGAACCGAGCAGTTGATCCGAAGTTGGCACGCGAAGGTCAATCACTCGCGAAGCTGTAATTTTTGAAGTTATCTTGGACATAGACAGGCTTGCTGTAGGAAACGAAGAAAACCTGTCCAAGAAAAGACTGACCGCTTGGGTGGATCAACCTCATCTTCGAATAGGCCCTGGGCAGCACTCGAAAACGAACGGCGCAATCAACAGCGCCAGGCATAGTCTAGCCAGAAGAACCCGCACTTTGGAAGCCAATGCCAACAGCGGAAAACGACGCGGACGGATACCCTTTCCGAAAAGCGTTCCATCGGATAGTTCGGCCAGATTAAGCGGTTCCACCGGCGTGTTCATCTGCGCGGTATGCGGCGACCGGTCCCGCGACGTTAGCCTCCTCGACCATCGGCCCCTCATTGATCGGCCCCTCATTGATCGGCCCCTCGACGAAGACGACACGCGCGATCCGACGTGTCAACGCGTGGACTCGCTTCATGTTTTCGATAAAATCGGTTTCCAACTTAAAGGCGGCAAGTCGATTCGGCTCATACGCAACCAGGCGTTTTGCCAAATGCGACGTCGCCTTGTCGGCAAGGTTGTTCAGCTCCGTCTTGCTTTCCACCGCCTCGAATGCGGCAGCTTGATCACCATCACGCAACGCCGCCAGAGATTGANNCCTGGTCAAAAGCCCAGCAAACCTTCTTATGGACCGTACTTAATAACTCCATCGTCGACGCACTAACGTGAATACCCAATCGAACTCGCTTCACGGCGTCTACCAGAACATTATTCTCGATGATATCGCCGACATTTTCGAGGTGATTGCAAATGCCAATGTACTTATACAGTTGGGTTAACTGTGCCGCGTTGAGATTTTTCTGCGAAAGCTGGGCCAAGTATGTGATGATGGCGCCGTGCAACGCATCAACGTCCTCTTCAAGTTGCCGAAGGCTTGCAATGTTGTGTTG
>DNWZ01000416.1:11267-11896 GCA_003506095.1 Planctomycetaceae bacterium
CGAACCAATTCCCGTCGCACTTGGTCAAGGGCCATCTCTGGGTGCTCTAGAAAAAGACCATCCAAGTACATCGCGGCAAAACCCGAGCGTTCAACCTGCTTGGGAACGATCCATTGGACCAGTTTCGCCAACGGGCCAGTGAACCAAATGAAAATGAAAGCATTCCCAATGTTGAACAACGTATGTGCATTTGCAATCTGTCGGGGCGTATCAGCGGCAAGCCGCATAGCGCTATCAACATCACGAGTTGCAGGCGAGATNNCCCCTTACCAGATCAGCAAATTGCGGAATGAAAAACATAAACAGTAAAACGCCACCTACATTGAAAAGGATATGAATCCAAGCTGCTTGAACGGCTTCGCGCGGCCGCCCAAACGCAGCAATCACGGCCGTGATGCATGTCCCTGCGTTCGCCCCTAAAATCAGACCAATTCCGGCCTCCAGGGATATCACGCCTTGGCTAGCCAAAACGATAACGATTCCAGTCGTCGCCGATGAGCTCTGGACCACTGCTGTAAACACAAGCCCCATGACAATGCTTAACAGCGGATTCTGCATGCTTTCCATTAAATCGAGGAACGGTTGCCAACGGCGCAGCGGCTCTGTCGCGTTGCTCATCAATTCCATGC
>DNWZ01000541.1 GCA_003506095.1 Planctomycetaceae bacterium
AACTCAACGATCTGAATGTTCCCGGTGGCTTGGCTGCTTTCACGGCCTTGCCGGCAAACGATGGCAATGAAGTTCTTCCATCGATTACGCTGACCAATACGTTTGATGCAAACCTGATCGTTGGCATCGATTACATCAATCCGGCGCTCGTCGTCAAAGGCGATGTAACCAACTACAGCGGCAGTTTCTCGGCGTTCAANNGCGATATCATTTATCGCGCCAGCATTCGCGCCGCCAACGTGACCACGATCGCCGGCGGCAGCGTCTTTATCGACGGCTTGTCCAGTTACAGCGTCAATGGTGATCCCTACGGAAAACTAAAGAGTTTGGGCAACGGAATCGGTGCCTACAACACCCAAGCGGCCTTGGACAAACTGCTCGCGACATCCAACCAGATCAATCTGCTGGGTGACACGGTGATCATCAGTGCCGAGTATCTGAATATCAACGGCATCATCCAAAGCGGAAAAGATGTCTATTCGATGACGCTTGACGCATCGGTGACCAGTCAAATCGCTTCGATCCTGCGAAACGCTTCGGGCCCACGATTGACCAAATTGAGCAAGTCCAACCAAGACTTTACGCTCTTTTATGATCGAGTCGACAACAAGATTCTGGTGCGTGAAGTTCGCGTCAGTGGCGGCAACGTGCAATTGACCGGTCACATCCTCAGCACCGGTGCCGGTTCAGTTCGGGTGCTCGATGGTTATGGCAACATCAATGTCATCAACCAAACACCTTACGACGTCGCCATCGAACGACTCGATTCATCCCAACAAGGCGCCGGCATACTTCTGATCGCCGACAAAGCCAAAGGGACAACGACCAATCCACTGGCGACAATCGTGACCGCCAGCGGGCAATACCAACCGGACTCGAACTGGCGATACGGTTTCTCGGTCTCCATGAGAACCGGGACACGCACCACCACGACTTATGGCAGTTCGTCATGGTTGGGTGTCGACGCCCTTGCCGCCGATCCGAAGAACATCACCAAAGGCCCCGACACCGAAGTGCTGACCCAACCTCAGCTATCGCCGGCGGGATCTTACTTCTTTAAAGCCGGCTCGGCACAAGGCGATTACACCTATTCACAGCAAGTCAACGACACCGAACCGCCACGCAAGTATAAGACCAGACAATGGTCAAGAAAGGCGTGTTTTATTTGTACGAAGACGACATATCAAACTTGGGTATCCGAACTCAAACAGGAGACGATCAGCACGCATACGTTCCGTGCCGACCGTCCGATTGAGATCGTGATGTTTGGGGCGGCCGAGTCGAATGTCAGCGTGGTGTCCAACGCCGGTGGAAGCATTCTGATCGAAGGTCCGATCTTGAACCCAACAGGTGTCACGACATTGACGACCAACGCTTCGATCGTGCAATCCAACGACGACGCAACGATTGGCGGACGATCCGTTGTGCTCACCGCATCGGCGGGCGAGATTCGCAATGTCCGCACCAATGTGAACACCACTCTGCCGCAAGCCGGCGTTAACGCGACCGCCGCAGGAGCGATCGATATCTATCAAGCCAGCGGTACACTGCCGATCGTGAACATCACATCGACCGGCGGTAACCTGGTGCAAGTCGGATCGCAAGGCGGGATCACCGCGGCGGCTCAGTACGCCGGCACCAGCAACATCGTCGGCGGATCGATTCAACTCGATGGCGGATCCTCAGGCATCGGAGCCGCCAATCGATTTTTAAGGATCAACAGCGGCGCTTTGACAACGAACAAAGTCGGTGCGATCGCGACGCAGAGTATCTATCTGACCGAGACGGCTGGCAACTTGCATGTCGACCAAATCGTTTCCACCATCGGCGATATCGGTATCACGATCCTCAGCGGCGGATTGATCGACGCCAACGATTTCGCAGTCCGTGACGAACGTTCTTATGACGAACTGCTGAATGGGGTTTGGTCCGATCTCGGCTTGACCGCAGGTACCGGCGCGCAGGCGAAGATTGACGAAACGCTGTTGACGTTTGCGGCCAGTAAAACGCGCGAGTACCAGACCTACTGGAAATGGCGGAATACCCAGGCCGACCCAACCGTCTTTGACCCCGATCACACGATTTCCGTCACCGGAAGCGAACGAGATTATTATCAGTCGTTCTATGAGATTGAAGGAACCGCACAGGGACTTACTGGTGCGGCCTTGCAGGCTTACGTCGATAGTGCGATCGGCACGCTGGAGAACTCGCGTACCCAGCAATACCGGACCCTGCATGCAACCTTCGACACCTACAATCGTGGCGGCTACAGCGAAGGTGATTTGACCGCTTTCCAGTACTCCGATTTTGTCTACACGCTCAGCGCTGACGAAAACGACGCTCTGGTCGGCAGCATCAAGGTTTGGACCGAAGAAGAATTGTTGAACACGATCGGTGCCGGGTTGATGAAGGAAGTCACCGATACCCAAACTTCGATTGAATTGGACAACCTGATCGGACGCAATGTAACAGTCACGGCTTTAGCTGGCGGTGTCGGTACTTACAGCGCTCCGATCGTCATCGATGTGACGCCACGACCGCTGCAATTGACCAACGACGAGCGTGTGTTGTTAAGCTCGGCCGAACGCGTCGATGTGGTGTTCATTGCGGGGAAGGTCGTCACCGCCAGTATGAACTTCATCCGAGACGTTATCTCGGGTGATCGCATCGTGCGAACCGATGGTGGCAACTGGATCACCGATGGTTATCAAACCGGCCTGTACGTCCGCATCCTCGGCGATACGGCAAACATCACCGAAGAACGCGAGTTTGTTCGTATCCTAGCGGTGACCAGCGATACGTTGACGATCGAACATCGCAATTCGACAGTCGTGGAATCGTTTAAACCGGTCACCGTCACGCCGATTGCCAACGATCCCAACGCAC
>DNWZ01000366.1 GCA_003506095.1 Planctomycetaceae bacterium
AGCGGCATTGATGAGCGGCCAATATAGCCCCCGCACCGGAATCTATACGGTGGGAGGAATCGATCGTTTTGATTGGAGCATGCGACCGCTTCGACCGGTCAACAATGTGACCCAATTACCGTTGGATCGAGATACCATTGCGAGCAAGTTGAAAGAGGCAGGGTACACTACCGGAATGTTTGGAAAATGGCATCTCGGACAAGGCGCCGCNNCGCCGCGTATCACCCAAGCAAAAGAGGGTTTGATGAAGCGATCGAATGCTCGCCGAGCCACTTTAACTTTACAACCCATCCCAAAACCGAATATCAAGAAGGGAAATATCTGGCCGACTTCCTGACGGATCAATCAATCGATTTTATCACCCGGCATAAGAACGCCCCCTTCTTTCTTTACCTGCCCCACTTCGGTGTCCACTCTCCCTACCAAGCAAAAGAGGAGTTGATTGCTAAGTTTAAATCAAAGCCCGCGGTCGGTAACCACATGAATCCTACCTACGCTGCGATGATCTACTCTATCGATGAGAGTGTCGGCCGTATCATGAAAACACTCGATGATCTTCAACTTGCGGACAATACAGTACTGATTTTCACAAGCGATAACGGGGGCGTGGGCGGTTATGTGCGAGAACGACTGAAGGCATCCGGCGACATCACCGATAACGCTCCGCTGCGCAGTGGAAAAGGGAGTCTTTATGAAGGTGGAACACGCGTGCCGCTCATCGCACGCTGGCCAAGAGTCACACAGCCTGCGACCTCTTGTGATATCGCAACCATCCATGTTGACATCTATCCGACTTTGCTCGAACTGGCTGGTGCATCTCAGCCTCGCCAGGCGATTGACGGCGAGAGTCTTGTCAAGCTGTTGCGAGATGCAGACGCAACACTGCAGCGAGATGCGATTTTTCAACACTTTCCAGGGTACCTTGGTGCAGGAAAAGACTCCTGGCGTACGACTCCGGTCAGTCTTATACACTCGGGGGGTTGGAAGTTAATGGAGTTTTTAGAAGACGGTCGTTTGGAACTGTATAATCTGGCTGAAGATATCGGTGAAACGAAAAACTTGGCTGATAAAATGCCCGACAAAGCGAAAGAACTGCATACCCGACTGATCGCATGGCGTTCAAAAATAAACGCACCGATGCCACACGAAAACGATGCCACACCGGCTGTTCTCAACGGAAAGGGGAAGGGAAACGGCAAGGGGAAGAAAAAAACAGGCTAAGCGCCAACCCTAGAATTGAATACCGAGCGGAAGACATTCAAGTCCATTACTTCGAAATCACATTACTACCATGAAACCGATTCTTGCATTCATTTCACTGATTACGCTCTGCTGCGGACACAGTTTTGCTGCCGATGCCAAACGGCCAAACTTTCTGTTTATCTTGGTCGACGACCAGTCGCCGCTGGATCTGAAGTGCTACAACCCGTCATCGTCGCTTGACTCGCCAAACATCGATCGGCTTGCGCGACAAGGGATGGTGTTCGACCAGGCGTATCACATGGGGTCGTTCAGCGGTGCGGTCTGTACCCCGTCGCGTCACATGATTATGAGCGGCCGTACTCTTTGGCACCTTCCGATCGCTCCGCAAGCGATCCCCAAAGGCCTTTGCCCGCCGAACTTAGACCAGCAAACGATTCCCGCGGTCTTCAACCGCGCCGGTTACTCCACGATGCGAACTTGCAAGCAGGGGAATAGTTACGAAGCGGCCAACAAATTGTTCACCGTGCGGCATGACGCAACCAAGCGAGGTGGCACAGCTGAATCCGGCAGCCCCTGGCACGGCGATCGCGTGATGGAATACCTGCAAAACCGTCAATCAACCGGCGACGACGCTCCCTTCCTGATCTACTTCGGATTCTCGCACCCGCACGACGAGCGCGACGGGACACCTGAACTTTTGGCAAAGTATGGGGCGGTGAATCATACCGATAAATCGACTCCACCACCTGCCCACGCGAATCAACCCAACTTACCACCGAATTATCTGGCCGATCATCCGTTCCATCACGGCCACCCGGGCCTACGCGACGAGGTGGACGTCAGTGGCGTTTGGCAGCGACGCGACGAGCAGACGATTCGCAACGAAATCGGTCGCCAATTCGCATGCAGCGAAAACATCGACATCCAAATCGGCCGCGTGATGGAAAAGTTGGAAGCGATGGGAGAACTGGATAATACTTATGTTATTTATACCTCCGATCATGGCATGGCGATCGGCCGGCATGGTTTGCAAGGCAAACAAAATCTTTATCAACATACCTGGCGAGTTCCTTTCATTGTCAAAGGACCAGGCATCGCGGCAGGAACGCGAGTCGACGGGAACATCTACCTACTTGACGTGCTGGCAACACTTTGTGATCTCGCCGGAATCTCCGCCCCCGAAACAAACGAAGGAACGAGTTTTAAATCAGTGCTGGCGGGTGAAACGCAAACCGTTCGCGACGTCGTCTTCGGTGTCTACAACGGTGGCACCAAACCGGGGATGCGATCTGTTAAACAAGGTGATTGGAAATTGATCAAGTACGATGTGATGGACGGAGCGGTGCGTGAAACCCAATTGTTCAATCTGAAAGAAAATCCTGACGAGTTGATCGCTGAACATCATTCGCCCAAAATTATCGCATTGACCGGCAATACGCCTCAGTCGCATCAAGTGAATCTTGCGGGCGATCCCCAACATGCCGAAAAGCTTGCTGAGATGGAATCGCTTTTGTTAGCCGAGATGCGACGGTTGAACGATCCGTGGCGACTGTGGGACCAACCGTCTGATAACTTGACGTCACCAAGTGACTCGACCGGCGGTCAACGGCGCAACAGTAAACAAAAGCAGAAACAGAAATGACTCGTTGCTCAAAAGTCAGCACCTTTTCGGATAAGCACCAATCATGAACCAGTCTGCGAAACTGATTTTTATGCTCTTATTGGGCGCTATCCTGATCGGGCTTTATCCGGTTCGCTCCTCGTCGGCGGAAGATCCTCCGCACATCATTTTGGTGATGGCCGACGACATGGGGTGGGGACAAACCGGCTACCAGAATCATCCTATACTCAAAACACCCAACCTTGACGCCATGGCGGCCAATGGGTTGCGTCTGGATCGATTTTATGCCGGCGGTCCGGTTTGCTCACCAACACGGGCCAGCATGTTGACCGGGCGTTCACACGAACGCGCCGGTGTGCTGAGTCACGGCTACGCGTTGCGACTGCAAGAAAAAACACTCGCACAGGCACTTCAAAAAGCGGGCTATGCGACGGGGCATTTCGGCAAGTGGCATTTGAACGGCCATCGTGGCCCGGGTGCACCCATCTTTGCCGACGATCCGCATAACCCGAGCGTTTTCGGATTCGATGAATGGGTTTCGGTATCCAACTTCTACGATGTCAATCCGGTCATGAGCCGGTCTGGGAAGTTCGAAGAGTTTTCGGGCGATTCATCGGATATTGTGGTCAACGAAGCGACGCAGTTTCTAAAAAAACATCATCCCTCCGGCAAACCGATGTTTGTCGTGATCTGGTACGGGACACCGCACAGCCCCTTTAAGGCCCTTGATCAAGACAAGGCCGAGTTCAAAGATCTAAACGCGGCGTCAGCGAATCATTACGGTGAATTGGTTGCAATGGATCGCAGTCTCGGAACCCTGCGAAAGTCGTTGCGTGATCTCGACATAGCCGACAACACGCTGCTGGTTTTTTGCAGCGACAACGGCGGCCTGCCGAACATCAAACCCGAAACGGTTGGCGGTCTACGCGGCAACAAAGGGACCGTTTTCGAAGGTGGTATCCGCGTTCCTGGCGTGATCGAATGGCCGGCGGTGATCAAGCCACGCGTGACAAAGTATCCGGCATGCGTGATGGATCTTTTTCCAACGATGGCCGAGATCGTTGGCTTGCCTGAGGAATCGATGATCAAGCCACTTGATGGGATCAGCCTGAGGGTTCTTTTTGAATCCGAGTTGGAGAAACGCAGTGCACCGATCGGATTTCGTTATCAAACCAAACGGGCGATTGTCACCGATCGCTACAAGCTGTTAACCCAGAATCTCGCTAGCGAAAAGTTTGAACTTTATGATCTGATCGAGGACGCAAAAGAGTCTCGCGATTTAAGCGAGCAGCAGCCCGAAATCTACGCGCGGCTGAAGCAAGACTTACTGCAGTGGAATGCGAGCGTCGATGCAAGTTTTGCGGGCACCGACTACGCGATAGGAAAGCTTTCCCCGCCTGACCCCGAACCGATCAACTGGTTTGACCTGCCTCAGTACAAGCCTTATCTGCCGCAGTGGAAACAGCGTTGGGAATATCAGGGATACTTGAACCGCGCCGACAAATCTAAATAGATCACAGGACATTGCGGCATTGGCAGAGTATCAGGTGATCGGATCAAATCGAATCACCTGCGACTGGCCACCGCCGACCTGGTGTGTCTCAATGGCCAACGATTCCGCATTGGCGACCGCTTCGATCCAAGTCGCTTGCGCCATCTTGGGACCACCGCCCGTTAACTGGCCGTAGGGAAAGCGATCGTTGGCGGGAATCCACTGATGCTGGTGTGTGTGGCCAGAAATGACCAATTGTGTTTTCCACTGAACCAGTGAATCATGCCAAGCCTGGCGACTGCGGTGGCTGAAATAATCATACCCGCCATTGTCATAATCAGGAATTCGTTCGGTCGTCCACCGCAACGGTATATGACAGAAAACGATCCGATACGGTGCGTCGCGAAAGAGCGGTTGGGTAATGATTTCTTGCAACCACTGAGCCTGCTCGGCACGTAACGAATCAAACGCGACACGACCGGCAAAGCTCGGGTGGTTGTCCGGTTTGTCTTCGCCGGTGTGCAGACAGATTGCCGCGACGGGGCCTGATCGAAACGCATAGAACGGACGCCCGCTGGGCGTAGCGATCATCTCAGGCAACTGAAACGCCCAAGCACCACGAACATCGTGATTGCCGCAAATCATCATCAGCGGACGTTTGTTGGTGATGTCACGATTTCCCGGATTCAATAAGGTTGGGATCAGCAGATCGTTCTTGGTCCAATCATTGCAAGTGTCGCCATTCCAAACCAGGAAATCTGCTGCGGGTGTGACTTCATCCAACTTCGCGATCGTTTCGTTTTGAACATGAGTGTCATTCCAGACGACAAAACGTGTTTCGGAAGCGGCCGAGTTTAATGTGCGAAACCCTTTCCAAGGCCCCACTTCGGTCTTCCCCTGCGATGCACTGGTTGTGACACTGCGCACTCGATACTCGCGGCTAGGTTGTAATCCGCTCAGGTGGACGCGAATCACGCTTGTCCCTTGCGGCACCATACCGAACGGATCCGTCTCTGCGGTCCCCTTGCTACCGTCTGCGTCTTCCCATTCCAGTCGCCCCTTACACAATTCGGAAACGCCCCATATCGCGGTGACACACTGCTCGCCTGGGGCCATCAGAGCCATCGGTGTGGTCATCAGTGAATCGGGACGATCCGTTGCAATGGCCGACTTTGACGACGCAGGCTCTTGTCCGCTAGCCGACCCGACCGCTGCCGCTCCGACCAGTCCGCCGAAGGCGACGTTTCCAACAAAATCTCGACGTTTCATTTGCGACCAAACAAGTTAATGGGGAAGAACAAACCCTCAGTGTAAGCTGAAATGCTTGGAAAAGAAGTGACTGATCCGATCAGCAATCGTGCGAGGGTCGGTCGCAATTTTCGCCCGTCCCGTCATTCCTTGCAGAACCACCGTGTCTTGAGCATCAAAATGGATCGTTGCTTGGTAATAGATTTCGCTTCTTGTTTGCGACGATTGATTTTGTAATCCGAGCGGTTGCATCAAGCCCGCCGGTATCTCTTGTGTATCCGCCTTGGAAACATCAACAACGCTGCCTCGAAACAGACGTGTCGGCAATTGATCGATCCGCATGACCGTTTTTTGGCCGCGCCGCACTGCGGCCACATCCGATTGGCTGATGAAGACCGTGGCACGCACCTGTTGTGGATTGCCCACCATACAGATCAATTGACCGACTTGAATCATCGCACCAAGGTTTTGCGATTCCAATGGCGTACCGGTCCACTGTGCCAATTCCGCGCGCTGCGGATTCTCATTCGCCACAGCGGTCGGCGCGAATACGACACCATCGATCGGCGCGCGCAGGACGAGTCGATCGCGGTCTTGTTGCCAAAGGTTTAACCGTTCCAGTGAATCGGCCAGCGTCTGTTGTTCGCCCGGGATCAGCGGCGATACGCTCGGGTCGGTCAAGCGAATCTTTTCGAGATTCGCCAATCGTTTCTGATACCCTGTAACATCACCCAACGCTTCGACAAGCTTCAGTTCGACTTCATTACTGGCTAATTCCGCCAACCTTTCGCCCGCAAAAACCTTGGTTTGATCGGTAACGGCATACGTCAGCGTGCCAGTCACCGGCGCGAAGATGGGGCGAGCGTCTCGCAACTCGATCGCCAGCGGCGCCGCAACTCGACTGGGCAATGGAATCAAGAAAAGCCCGACAAACATAATCGCGGTGACGATCATGCCGGTGGCCACTCGACTGATACGAAGATTCTGCCGCCTAACAGGCGAAAAAATCATTTTTGCAACCGCGTATAAAGATGGACCAAAGTAACCCGTTGCTACGATTCCGCTGAGCCCCCAGGCGATCAACGCTAAACCACGCGGTTCAAGTATGTGAAACATCATCCATAAGATACCCAAGATCAACGCCCAACAATAAATTGTCGAAGCGGCGGCATAAACCATCAGCGCGATCACTTGCTTGGGCGGTATTGGGGGTGATGCGGCCATCGATTGCCCCGTAAACCAACTGTGCACCACCCGTTTCCACTGCGCTCGCGACAATTGCCATAAGTTTGGTGTTTCTGCTAAGTCAGACAAAACATAGTATCCATCGCACCGCACCAGCGGATTGATGTTAAAAAGAAATGTGCTGACCGAACAAAGAAATAGGATATGCAGTGAAAGGGTTTGCAGTTCACCCGGTTCACTGAACCACCAGATGAACGTGACGATCGACGCTAGCACCAATTCGGTAAAAATACCGGCCATCGAAATCAGAATCCGATGCCAACGATTGGTAAGCCGCCATACGTCCGATACATCACAGTAAAGCGTCGGCACGAATGCTAGGAACATCACACCGATTTCGCGGCAACCGCCGCCAAGGTGCTTGCTGACCAACGCGTGTCCAAGTTCGTGCAATCCTTTCGAGAGGATCAGCGCGACGGCAAACCAGATTGCCGTTGTCGGAGTGAAAAAATCAGAAAACGAAGGGAGCCTCGTTTGAAACGCACCAAAATTGGTCGCGACAAGCGCGGTCGCAGCAATCACGAGCACAATCCACACGAGAATTGCGGGGCGTGAAAACAAGACCTTTGTCGCTGGGTAAAGACGATCGATCCACGGTGCTGCGGCGATGCCAGGCAAGCGAATTGCCAGCGGATTGGCCCAAGTCGAAATCATTCGTTTTCGCCAGTGCGATCGATTGCGACGCGCCAAAATATCGCCTTGGCCGCACGTGTCGCTGACGACCAGCCCGAGATCGTGCAAGTGGAATAAGAATCGATTGAGTTGACTCAGACCGATCTTCAGCGGATGAAAGCTTTCATTGAATCGATTTTTGAGATCCACCAGCGTGATGCCGCCGACCAGCGAACGTAATACGAAACACTCTTCATCGCGGAGCCGAAAATATTTCAAGGCAACCGGATCCTCGACAATCCAATACCGTTCGTGATCGTTGTGATGCGCTGTGAGAATCAACTCGGGACGCACCCGGGCTTTGATCTCGTTCATTACAACCGCACCTTGACCGATGCCGTCATACCGGGGCGAAGCTGTAAATCGGCATTATCGATCTCGATCCAGATCCGAACTTGCGCGTTGATCGGATCGATTTCTGGACTTACAAAAACGACTTCGCCCGTTAACTCAATCGGCTGGCCATCCTCGCTTGTCGCGTAAACACTTGCCGGTTTCCCGACAAGCGACAGTTTGCCTTGGGAGGCGGGAAGAAAACCTTCGACGCGCAGACGATCGAGACGGATAATCCGAGCGACCGCGTCGCCCGGTTGGACCCATTCGCCGGGACGATGATAGATTTCGACTACCATCCCTGACAGTGGCGCTGACATTTGTCGGAGCGTCAATTGATCCAACGCCGTTTGATATTCATTCTGGCGAATCTCACTGGTTAACCCAGCAATCTGGCGTTCATGCTGAGCCTTCTTGATCTCCAGTTCCCCCTGTTCGACCAACAGTCGCAGTCGATCGAGTTCGGTTTGTGAAACAGTTTTGGGATACTTTGCGTTTGATTCCATGGCTCGTTTCAGTTCGGCCCGAGCGACTTCGGTGGACTTAGTTGCATAATGTTCATTCAACTCGTTTTCGAACTCCCGCACGGCGATTTCGGCACTGGTTTGCGTGCGATCGACCAGAAGGCGAACGTCTTCATCTCGCAAGCTTGCAATCAAAGTGCCCGCGTCAACGAGTTGCCCNNGGCTTTACCGCGATCGAGGCCAACACGCCGGCAAGAGCTGCTGGTACGTCCACCTCCTCGGCAACGGCCACAATCACCGAATCGATGCCCAGCGTTTTCAGCGTCGTTGGATCGGGCTGGTCGGTATTTTCCCCGGTTTCGCTTGATGCGACAGGCGTGTCAGCGCCGCAGCACCGATCGATGCTCAGGCAATCAATCCCGTAAACCATTAAAAGCAAACAGATGCAAGAACGCATGGGTATCATCGTCATGTTATAAGAAAACCGAGTTACGCGTTATCTTCTGTATCAAAATGGAACCCAAAGTCGAATCGCATCCACCAACTCGAAAAATAACGACTCTGCGAGCGAACCACGTCCACAGTGAATTCTCGCAACCACCGTCGCGCCAGGAACGAGCGGAATGCGACTGGCTTGATCATTGTCATCAAACAAGACGGTTGCCGGCAGGTAAACACTTCCGAGCCTAATCCGTATTTCATTTCTTGCCCTCTCAGTAATTTGGTATTAGGTGGTAGCAAGAAGTTGGAAGACTTGAGTTATAGCTACTCAGCTGTGAAGAAAAATCATGGAATTCAATGGGTGAA
>DNWZ01000451.1 GCA_003506095.1 Planctomycetaceae bacterium
ATAAGCGTTTTCAGACAGAGCCTAGTGAATCACTCCCCATCGATATAAGAGACACTACTTTTCGATCGATTGCGGCACTTCCACTAGTGATTCCAGTTCATCCTCATTCTCGTCCGTTGGTCTATTCGACCGATACTCCGCCAACAGGTTCGCAGGATCGAGGTTGCGAAGTGCTGGCATTCCTGATGCAACAGTTGCGACCAACGCTGCGCCGCGTAGTGCCCAGAAAATGGTTCCAGCGGTCGCTGCACTCAAGGTCGCGTTGGCTGTTGTAATAATCGCTGTACCCAGCTTTAAATTATTCAACTGCGTCAATAGGTCATCAGAGGCGTTGGTCATTATTGACGCAATCATATCATCACGCCGCATTCGCAATTGATCGACAAGGCTTCGGTTTTCGTTACCTATATTTTGGAAATCTTGACCAAAAACCCATCCGGCACTCTGCAGCATTCGTTCTGATGAATTGATTCGCTCGATCCGATCTGATTTCTGAGAATACTCCATCGCAGCGATCAATTGTCCGTTGACCGATCCTGCCCCACCGTTACTGATCAATTGACTTGCGGAATCGGTATTATCCGCTGCGACGTCAATTGACGCGGAATCGCCGGAAGTTGTGTCGACCCGCGATTCGATCGACGGACCAGGCCCAGAATCGTCAACCGGTGCCGGTGGCGCAGGATTGTCTGGCAACGGTGCGGCGCGAGTTATGATTTGAATCTCAACCGTTTCACTAAACAAACGCCCATCGGTAACTCGGTATCGGATCGTATCAAGCGCCGCGTACTGGGCGCCAGGTCGATAGGTTAGCGAACCGTTGGCAGCGATGGTTAATGTTCCCCACGTTGGCCCACTGACCAATACGAACTGAATGGCGTCTCCATCAGGATCATAATCGTTAACCAGAGGTCCCGGGGCCGCCAGCGTCAATCGCTCTGTGGGAAGGATTGTATAAGAATCTGCTGTCGCAATCGGGGCACGATTATCCGTAGTAATGTGAATGTGCGCTTGACGCGTTGCAACCAACCCGTGTTGATCTGCGACCGTGATTTCATAAGTGAGATGAACCGTTTCATTGGTCAGCAGATAATCGAAAT
Source organism: Planctomycetaceae bacterium (assembly GCA_003506095.1). GTDB lineage: Bacteria > Planctomycetota > Planctomycetia > Pirellulales > Pirellulaceae > UBA6163. The sequence continues at coordinate 1,101 of DNWZ01000451.1, forward strand.
ACTCGTTTTGCGAATCGAACCACCACTGTAAACTACCCGACTGGCTGGATTGATCAATCACGGTTTGCGTGATTGAGAACATTGCAAGCACTTCTGCGGCGTTTGCCGTCATACCTGCAACGTCGCCACCGATCGTGACCCCCGTTACGGTTGCTGTTACTACATCACTGCGATCGATGTCGGAAACCGACATCGTTCCTGTCGTGGTTAACGTTGTCCCCGTTTCGATCAAATGCGTAGTGTCGCGATCCGAACCGGTAATCGTGATCACCGGTGAATCGTTCCGTCCAAAGACTGTAACGGTCACCGTCTGCCGGTCCGTGGCGCCTTGGTTGTCGGCAACATCATAAACAAACGTCACCTCTCTCGATTCGCCAAGTGCCAAGTCTTGGAAGTCGTTGCCGGGCGAGAACACATACGCACCACCAGTTTCAATCGAAACACTACCGCTGGAGGGTCCCGATGCGAGCGAGAATGTTAGTGTGTCGGACGCATCGATTTCGGAAGCAATCAATTGGCCTGTAATGACCGTGTCGTCTTCGTTGCCGCTAGCGTTGCCTGCGAATGCAACGGGAATGTCATTGGTGCCCTGGATTGTGATCGTAACTTCTTCGGTGTCGACTGCCCCTGCGGAATCTTCGACTGCGATCGTAAAAGTTAAAGCCAATGATTCCCCGACCGCCAAGTAGTTAAACGCTTCACCAGACGAGTCAAAAACCCAGTCGATCTTACCAGTTGTTTCATTGCTCGTAATGACGCCTGCATGAATCGACAACATCGATAGCAGCGTAACATCGTCCGGCAGGTCATTGCCGGTGGTCCCTGAAGCAACGACATTCGTTACCGTCGCGGTAACGGTATTGCTGACGTCGACGTCGGTAACCGAAAGCGTTCCGTGGGTTGTAAGTCCAGCGTTAGATTCGACCAGCGTTGCCGATTGTGAATCGCCCGTGCCGAGAGAAATAATCGGCGAATCGTTGGCACCCTCGATTGTGATCGTGACTTGCGTGGTGCTTGTTAGACCCGCTGTATCTCGCATGGTGTAGGTGAAAACGTCTTGCAATGTGTCTGCGGCAGAAGCGAGTGCTTGGACCGCAGCATTGTCGTTGTCAACAATATAGGTATAAGAGCCATCATCCGCGATGGTAATGAAACCATACATGCCGTTGACGGCCGAAGCAACACTTCCGGCGGTGAATGCTTGGATTCCAGCGCCAACACCAATTACTGATTTGGTGTCGTTAGCGTCGACGTCGGTGTCGTTGTCCAATACGTTTCCGGTCGGGTTTGTACCGGTGGATGCATTGCTAACTCCGCCCGCTTCGGTCGCTGTCGCTGCGTCTGAAACTGCGACAGGGTTTTCGTTGACATCGATCACCTGAATGACCATCACCGTTGTTGCGGTCGATCCATCGATGCTTGCAGCGCGTACGGTGATTTGATGCGACGTCGCATCTTCGAAATTTAGAAGACTGCCGTCAGCAACTGTTACGACACCGGTTGTCGGATCAATTGTGAAGCGTCCGCCTGCTGTATCATCCAGCGAATAGGTGATGGTGTTGTTGGTTGCATCCGCATCTGAGGCGAAAGCCTGAATTCCGACCGTGGTTCCGTTGGCGGCGTTTTCGTGGACTTCGTTCGCGACGATGTCTGTGTCGGTCGGAATCGTGACCTCGAACTCGTTTATATCTCCAATTGCGATTGTAAAGACTTGGGTATTGAACGATGTGTCGGTCGATGTTGCTCGGATAGTGATGTTGTAGGACGCGGCATCTTCACGGTCGATGATTCCGGCGACGGTGACGACGCCAGTGGAAGCGTTGATGGCGAATCGTCCGCCCGCGTTGTCGTCGAGAGTATAAGAAACGGTATCGGTTCCGTCGGCATCATCGGCGAAAGCTTGCACACCAACGATTGTCCCGATTTCGCTGTTTTCTAAAACGTAATCAATGTTTGGATCTGTATCGCTTATGGCTGTGACTGCCGATTCGTTGACATCGGTGACCTCGATCGTAAACACTTCAGTCGAAGACGATCCATCACTGCTGGTGGCTCGTACGTTGATGCTATGAGAAATCTCTGTTTCGTAATCAAGACCGGCAGCGACCGTGACGACACCAGTGATAGCATTGATGGCGAATAGTCCTCCAGCGTCATCATCTAACGTGTAAGTGATTTCGTTGTTGGTTGCGTCCGCATCGACCGCAAATGCTGTAATCCCGACTACAGTCCCTATCGATGCGTCTTCGGAAACCGTATTCGCGTTTGCGTTGTTATCGCTAATCGCGTTGACATCGAATTCGTTGATGTCGTTGATCTCGATTGAAAATACCTGCGTCGTTGATGACCCGTCGCTGGAAGTTGCTTGAACGGTGATGGAACGGGCTGCGCCGTGTGCTTCACGATCGATTGATGCTGCGGTGGTGACGATGCCAGTGTTGGCATCAATTTGGAACAAGCCATCGGGGTTGCTGGACAGGCTGTAAGTGATCGCGTTGTTGGTGGCATCGAGATCGAAGGCGCTAGCGGTGATGCCAACGGTCGTTCCGATCGCTACGTTCTCATCGACTTCGTTATTGGACAGATCGGAATCTGTTGGCACCGTAACGTCGAACTCGTCGAGATCATTGATGGCAATGTTGAATGTTTGCGAAGCGGTGGAGCCATCGCTAGAGGTTGCTTGGACAGTGATGCTGCGCGCTGCGCCGTGGGCTTCACGATCGATGGCTGCGGCGGTGGTTACCACGCCGGTGTTGGCGTCGATCTGGAATAGATTGTCGGGGTTGCTGGTTAGGCTGTAAGTGATCGCATTGGTCGTTGCATCGAGATCGAACGCGTTGGCAGTAATGCCAACGGTGGTTCCAATGGCAACGTTTTCATCGATTTCGTTGTTGGTTGTGTCGGTGTCGGTTGGTACCGTTACATCGAACTCATCGAGATCGTTGATCGTGATGTCAAACGTTTGAATTGCAGTTGAACCGTCGCTGGAAGTTGCTTGGACGGTAATGCTGCGCGCTGCGCCATGAGCTTCACGATCGATGGCTGCGGCGGTGGTTACCACGCCGGTGTTTGCGTCGATCTGGAATAGATTGTCTGGGTTGCTAGTCAGGCTGTACGTGATCGTGTTCGTCGTCGCGTCGAGGTCAAACGCGTTAGCCGTGATGCCAACGGTGGTTCCAATGGCAACGTTTTCGTCAACTTCGTTGTTTGCCGTGTCTGAGTCCGTTGGCGTTGTGACGCCAAACTCATCAAGATCGTTGATGGTGATGTCAAACGTTTGAGTTGCAGTCGAGCCGTCGCTGGAAGTCGCTTGGACAGTGATGGATCGTATCGCGCCGTGAGCTTCGCGGTCGATGGCGGCGGCAGTGGTCACCACGCCCGTTGTAGCGTCGATGGCGAATAGGTTATCAGCGTTACTGGTCAGGCTGTACGTGATCGTGTTCGTCGTCGCGTCGAGGTCAAACGCGTTAGCCGTGATGCCAACGGTCGTTCCGATGGCCACGTTTTCGTCGACTTCGTTTTCGGATGCATCGGTGTCAGTTGGCGTTGTGACGTCGAACTCATCAAGATCATTGATGGCGATGTTGAATGTTTGCGTTGCAGTCGAGCCGTCGCTGGAAGTCGTTTGGACAGTGATCGAACGAATTGGCCCATGAGCTTCGCGATCGATTGCGGCCGCAGTGGTGACGATGCCGGTGGTGGCATCGATTTGGAACAAACCGTCCGGGTTGCTGGTCAGACTGTAGGTAA
>DNWZ01000825.1 GCA_003506095.1 Planctomycetaceae bacterium
GAGGTGGCGTGTTGGATTCATGCGCGGCTTTGTTGGTATCAAGCGATTGATCACGATAAGCTGCGCGCGAGTACGGCGCTTTCGTACATCACGCGCTTGAGTCAAGTCGAAACGCAATTGCGTGAGGCTTATCCACGCACCAACTTGCAAGGGTTAAAAGATTTTGATGCAGTCGCTGCTGCGCGTCCACAGCACTGGCTTCCGATTCTTAATCAGTTCAACGCATGGATGGATGATGAAATGGAGACTGGTCGCATGCTTCCCAAGAGTGCGATTCGTAAAGCGTTTACCTACACGCTCAATCAGTGCTCAGCGTTATACCGCTATACCTTTATACCGCTATACCGAGGCAGGTTACCTATCATTTGAAAACAACGCGGTCGAACGGCTTGTTAAGAACCCTGCAATCGGGCGTAAGAAAAATTTATTTGTGGGTTGCGAGCGTGGTGGCCATGACGCGGCAGTGTTTTATTCGTTAGTCAGCAGCGCGAAGATGAACGCAGTCGAACCGTTCGCTTGGCTAAGCGATGTGTTCACGAAGTTGCCCAATCACCGTGACGGTGAAGCATTCGAGCAAGCCGCCGCTGGCCAGCCGGTCACGAGCACTGAACTGGATGAGTTGCTTCCCGATCGCTGGCTAGAATCTCATCCGCAGCACGCCTGGACGATTGACACGATCCGCCGCAAAGAACGCGAAGCCAAGGAAAAGAGTCGTCGCCAAAATCGCCGGCGCTCGCACCTGCAGTTCACCGTACGCTCACCCGAGTTCTACTAAACGGGCTCAAAAGATTAAACGCTGTCTACCGCTCTGCTATAGCACGCGATTTATGATGAAAATGGCCATCAACGCAGGCGATCACGTCCCAAAACGTTGGATCTTCACTGCTTGAAATTGACCGCCCGAAACCCGAAAATCGATCTCTGGACAGTTTACCGACAGACACCAGATAGGAACTTTGGATTCGTCGTATCGCGATTTGGGCTCTTCGTTCAATGGATTGGGCTGCAAACGGGCCATACCCCAGAGGAACTGCTGACTCAGGCCTCGCCGCTGGTAACCGACCATGCTTTGCTCCATGCCACACTGGGTGTCGCATTTGTGCTGGCGAGCAGTTTGCTGAACATCGTGGCGGCATTTCAGCAGAGGCGTTTCCTCGCCACACTATCGCCAATCGATCTGCCACCGTCGTATTCCAAAAGCTTTGCTGTGGTCGTTTCGTTGGCCGTAGCGCTGCTCGGAATCGTGTTGGCAGGGTACCTGTTGCTCACTCATCCTTCGCGCGCCATCGCGGTCGGTCGTCACCCAAGGGTCAAACCGCTTCTCGGCTGGGCGCTCACTGTAAATCGAAATCAAAATGATTGGGCTGCCCGGGGGTAACCTCAGCCGTGATCTCCGATTGGCCCGCAGCGGAGTATTTGGCCGGAAACATTTCGACCGTTTGTGGTAACTGCTGGTCAGGAGCAGCCATGCCTCCTGCCTCAGCAATTTTATTGACGGCTTCGGCCTTTGCCTGGTACTCGCTTTCTGACATCCCAGGGGGCGGGATGTGTTTCGAGACAGTGACCTGATATTGGCCAGGAACAGCGCCTTTCACATCAGCCTCAGATCCAACATGGGTGGTCAGGATAAATTTACCCTCAGCATCGGTTGTCCCCATCGCTACCTCGCCGTTAGCGATGCTGCTCGAGTCGCGGCTGAAAATAACAATCGCATTCTCGACCGGTTTTCCCTGATAACGCAGGGTGCCATCGACCGGACTTGTCTCGGGCAAGCTAGGACCATTGCAACCATGGATCGCTAGCAGCCCAATGGCAGCAGCAAAAAAAAACAAGAATCGACTGTTATGCATCCACGAACTCCTGTGAGGTAAACAAGCGATAAGGTCGTAGCCAGTGGCTTCGGGCGAACAGTCGCTATGGCAGTTGTACGGTTTCACCGCCGGATTTACTGCCTAGATTTCCCCAAATGCCATACCTGCTCGGTCCGCTAGTGACTTCTGCCAGCGTCAGATTACCGGTGTCGATCGAGTCGGTAATGAACTGCACCGAAGCATCACCCATCAAGACGTGAACACCGCCGGGATGAAAACTGCTAGCGCTAAACAGTCCCCAGTTGTCGCCCCAATTGTCGTTAGCGCAGGAAGGGCTGTTGGGCGGCAATACCGTGTTGACGCCAGTGAACGCAGGGTAACCATCGAACCACTGGACACCGGCTGGGCGGTCGGTCTGTACCGATTGCGAAGTACCGTATCTTCCCTGGCTAGCCGTCAACATACAGCGAATGGGAGACGTGTTAAGTCCGGTCACATTGTTTGCGAAGAAACCTCGGGTGCTGCGATTACTCCCGCTTCCAAAAGCTCGCTCGGCCATAAGGATCGTATTGCTTGTACCGTCGGTGATGGACGCCATTTTGAGAGCGGACTTCTGATTCAGTGGTACAAGACCAAAGACGCCGCGGGGGTTCACGAGCGAGTGAATGTTGACGATCGAATCACCCATACAGATCGCATAACTTCGCGGTCCCCAAGCTTGACCCCAGATGTTGGCTGCTGGTCCGGGATTCGATGGGCAAATGAAAGTCGCGATTTGTGCTGAATAGGGCGGGTAGGCAATCCGGTCGCGGATCGGTCCAAAAGGCAAGACATTGACTCCACCGAATGTTCCTGATTGCGAGAGGATATCGTAGATAGCTTGTTGTTCAATGTACGGCAAAATATGCATCAAACCACTATTGCGACCTTCGTTGCCTTGGGGATTGGTGCTGCGGGATCCTCCATTGGTTTGATTCAGTGCTGGGAAGTGATTTCGGACATCATGATGGTTGTGCAGAGCCAAGCCGAGTTGCTTGAGATTGTTTGAACAACTCATTCGGCGGGCGGCTTCGCGAGCGGCCTGGACCGCTGGCAGCAGCAGACCGACCATCACACCGATGATAGCG
>DNWZ01000734.1 GCA_003506095.1 Planctomycetaceae bacterium
CGCAACCCTCTTCGTAACAATACTCTCTGCGCTCGAAATTCGTAAAGCCTTGCAACGCAAGGACTTACGAAGTTCGAGACCCGTTTGGTCTGTTTCTTCACGAAGAGGTTCTAACTATGGGTTAACATCCTCTCCGGGTATGATAACGACGACTCACTTTCGCAACAATAGGAAAAAGCGGCTTGTTCGCCATTCGCCGTTCCATCATTCACCGCCTGTCTGCACCAGCCCGTTGACGAGCCGACCCGATCAATGCGACGAACTGCATTGCGTTTCTTTCCACAGTTGGGAAGCAAAGCTCGTTCGCAAGCAGCCCGATTCGCGTGCATGTTTCGGCTCCTACACTCTCGTCACCGGGGAGCCAACTGGCATGGATCGAGTGAAACGATGCTAATGAACTAACTGGCACTCGATAGATACTCGGTCGCCGGCTCGCTGCTCCCAAAACACGAAAACTGGCGATTCATTGCCGTCACCAACTGCGACGATTGGATCTCGAGCGTTTTCAGCAATAGTTGTCGAGTTGGAAGTTCCAAGCTTCGCCAGCCGAATTGGGCCATCGCGTTTGGTGAGCCAAACGACATAAGTCCCACTCGGGTTGCTTGCGATCCAAGGTTGTTCACCGTTTTCCAACATGGTATCCGACCTGGCTTTTCCAATGGACGTGAAGACAGTGTTGCCACGACGCCAAGCGGTAACAACTTCGCCATTCGGTGCGATCGCCAACATGCCGCCGTCCATTGGGCAAGCATTTAAGCTCCAATGTTGGATTCCAAGTCGTTCTCCGAGGCCGAATGTCTCGCCTTTATTGTTTGAAGAAACCAGATACATATCACGATTCCCCTTCAATGAGTTTCGAAACAAGACATGCACGGAATCGCCTTCGGTCGCTACCGATGGATGGCAGCACTCACAAATACTTCCATCGGGAGATTGGTAGACCAACTGATTCTTGCTCCAACTGGCCCCTTGATCGATCGATTTAGATGCGAAGAGCTGAGTCCGCTTCGCACGAAGGTCAAGCCAAACGCACCACAATGTTCCATCGTCACTGGCTGTCATTGCGTGCAGGCCCTCCCGCGCCGAGGCCTCAATGTCGTTGACCTTCACTGGGCCAAGCCAGCTCTTTCCGCCGTCCAGTGAGCGGTACGCCAAAACGTCTCCATCAGCACCTTTGCCCTGCGGACCTCCAATCGCAGTGATGACAATAGCGTCGCCGGCATGAGCAATCCGAGGACCTCTTCGCATTCCAAGAGACATGTTAGGTACCTGAAAGGCGACGAGCGGTGAGGGCTTTTCATCAGCTCCAACTCGGCAGTAATAAACGTCGTCTCCAACACCGAATGTAACATGGGCGATACCCATCGAATCAACACTAGCTTGCGGTTGTTTCGGTGATTTCTCGCCGCTCCCCGAGATGATGGTGAAGGGTTCGGAAGCAGAGACGAACGCGGGAAGCAATATCAGAAAAGCTGCCAAAGTAGTCTTAAACATTCGGTGAACTCGCTTGGTCCGACATGGGTAGCCCAGAGCCAAAAAGGTAAAAAAGTGCAGGAGTAACGATTTGGTCTAGAACGGTTGATGCAATCATGCCGCCAAACAACACAATGGAAAGCGGATAGAGGATCTCCTTGCCAGGTTCGCCGTACCCGAACAACAAAGGAAGCAGTCCTACAAAGCTGGTCATGGCTGTCATCATTACAGGCGCGAGGCGTTCGAGGCTGCCGCGAATGATCATTTCCTTTCCAAATGGCATTCCATCAACTTCCATCAAGTGTTGATAATGCGAGATCATCATGATGCCGTTGCGACTAACAATGCCTATGAGCGTGATGAATCCAACCCAGTGCGCCAAAGATAAATGGGTCGCCTGAATCCAAAGGCCTGGCCAGAGATACCACGCTTGGCCGACGAACTCCGAAGCTTCCGGTCTATTCACGATCAGGAGCGCAACAATCGCGCCCAACGCTGCCAAAGGCACGTTCACAATCACCTGGAGTGCAGAACGTTGGGAACCAAGGGCTTTCATCAGCAGCAGGTCGACGCCGACGATACTCAGTAGGGCAAATCCCATGAATCTGTATGTAGCCTGCTGCTGTGCTTCGAACTGTCCACTGTAGTCGAGATAATACTCACCTGGCAGCGCATGAAGAGATTGCTCAACCGGCTGGAGTGCTAGTTTGATATCGCGTACGACACTCGCCAAGTCTCGCCCCTGGACATTGCAGAAAACGGCAACTCGGCGCTGAACGTGTTCGCGATTGAGCACATTGGGGCCGGTCGTATCCAAGATTTCGGCAACTTGTGAAAGTGCGACCTTCGCTCCGGAAGGTGTCTCAAGAATGGTTTCTTCGATGACGTTTGGATCTCTGCGCGCCTCCTCGTCATACCAGACCACTAAGCCGAAGTACTTATCCTCTTCGATGACCTGTGAAACGATCTTACCCTTGAAGGCTGTCTCCAACACTTCCGCCACGTCACCCGGTGTAAGACCGTATCGTGAAGCCTCGTCACGCTTGACTCGCATCTGGAGTTGCGAAATCTCAATCTGTGGCTCAATCTGCAGGTCGACGATCCCTTCGATCTCCTGCATCCGGGCCTGGATATCGTATGCCGCGGTGCGAAGCTCACGCAGATCATTGCCAAACACTTTCACTGCGATCTGAGCCCGAATGCCGGACATCATGTGATCTAAACGATGGGAGATCGGCTGGCCGATGTTCACGGCCGCACCCGGAATACTTGAGATTCGATCGCGTAGGTCCGCGATCACCGATTCCTGCGCTCGCCCCTGGTATTCAAAGCTCCAAAGATGGGCGATCGGAATCGCCCGCAGGACAGCATTGTGCCATCCCACTTTCTCGGTCTTATGTTGAGCGAATCGCACTTCGAATTCCGTGTTGTTCACACCTTCTGCATGCTCATCCAACTCGGCACGTCCGGTCCGGCGGGCAACCGAGAGAACCTCTGGCACTTCAAGCAGGATATCTTCAACCCGGCCAGCAATTCTCTGGCTCTCGCCTAGGGAAGTTCCTGGTTCAAGTCGTAGATTGATTGTCGCTGTTCCTTCATTGAATGGCGGCAAGAACTCACCGCCCATCCAAGGAAGGGTCATGCAACTGAGCAGCACTAATACACTTACTCCAGCGAGGACTGTCCTTGGACGACTAAGCGTCCATCGCAGCAATCGTTCGTCCCAGTACTTCAACCATCGCATAATTAATGGTTCGCGTCTGTCGGCTAAGAATGGCGCGCGAGGCAGCAATACACTGGCCAGTACAGGTGTAAAGGTTAAGGCGACCACCAACGAGCATAGTAAGGCGACGATGTAGGCAATACCAAGCGGTGCGAACAACCGCCCCTCGATTCCGGACATCATGAACAGCGGCAACACAACCAACACGACGATGAGAGTTGCATAGACAATCGAGTTGCGAATCTCGCTCGATGCTGAGAAGATAACATCCAAGGCAGGCTTCTGAGCTTCAGTTGGCAACTGCTTGTTTTCGCGAAGTCGACGATAAATGTTTTCAACGTCCACAATCGAATCGTCGACCAAGTCGCCGATGGCAACGGCGATTCCGCCAAGTGTCATCGTGTTTATCGTGATACCGAACAGGTAAAAGACGATGACAGTTAGCAATATTGACAGCGGCATGGATGACAATGAGCTGATGCTTGTACGAAAGTTACCCATCAAAAGAAACAGAATCACGATGACCCAGATAGCGCCGTCGCGTACTGCTTCACTGACGTTGTCAACCGCCGCTTCAATGAAGTGGCTTTGGCGAAAAATTTCGGATTCAAGCTTTACGTCCGCTGGCAACTCACGCTGAACCGAAGCCAGCACATCGTTTATTCTTCGGTCAAGCTTAATCGTGTCCGCGTCAGGCTGCTTTTGCACGGTAAGCATTACCGCCATACCGCCTCTCAACTCGCGGTACGGCCTAGCATGTGGTTGTCCAACGAGATCTCTATCGCTAGCTGCTTGGTGCTCGCCATCGTTCATCTGCGCATATTCCGCAGCTCGATCGACGGCGAAATTTACATCTGGCTCAATCTTCACGACCGCAGAAGCGTCGCCGCGCTTAATCGGTCCGCCCAGTTTGACATCGGCCACATCGCCGATTCGTATGGGTACTTGCTCACGCCAAAGTATAGGAGTTGCGGCGACCTCCTCGA
>DNWZ01000058.1 GCA_003506095.1 Planctomycetaceae bacterium
GGCGGGAGGCTTGGTAGCCGTGACAACCTTGTTTGTGATTTCGGCGGGCAAGCTCTGCCAAACTCGCTTTGAACGCAGGCCTGTGTCGGTCGTGTAATGCAATGCTGCCAACTTCAGTGGCACCGCACTCGTGTAAGCCATATGGATCTTGTCACCATCAATCGTCAGTTCGCCAGGCGAGGCCAGCGGCGTCTCAGCACGGCAATACGAATCGATGAATCGACCAATCTCTTGTGGTGCCCAACCGGCCGGATGACTGTGTCTCATATTCACTTCGATTCGCATTTGCTTAGAACCAGGAACCACATCAAAACTCTTTTGGTAACTGTCAAGCGGATAATGAACATCATTGGNNGGATCGTATGCATCGATCCACTGCTGGCGTCGCTCTTCAAGCTTATCGATGGAAGGTTTTTGCACCGACTCACCCTCAAACAAAAACCCGCACCCATAAACGGGCACGGCGGCCTTGAAACGATCATCAACGGAAGCGACAAGACATGTCGTGTAGCCACCCCAACTGATCCCCGTCACTGCGGTGCGGTCAGCCATCACTTCAGGGAATGAGCGCAGCAGGGAGTGCGCGCGGACGACGCTTGCGACGGCGTGATATGGCCAATCATCGGCGTGGTCGCCGCCAATGCTGTCGAACTTCTCAGGGTGCCCGTGGTTGGGACCACCGTTGGGCAATCGCGTTCGTGAATCAGGTCGGCTCGATTGATTCGCGACGGGAATTCCCGCGGAGTCGTAAACGGGATCCATCGGTCGGCTTCCAGAAAGATCCATTGCGATCGCAGCGTAGCCTCGCTTGGCCCATAAAAATGCCCATTCGGCAAACGCGGTTCCTCCACCCCCGTGAATCAATACCACACCCGGAAATTTGGCGTCGGCGGAAGCGTCTCCCAGCGTCGCAGGGGAGGCATAGAAGGCAAACACCTCGCTGTCGTGACCATCAAACCGTTCACCAGCGTACAACAAAGAATGCACGGGCCCGTCTTGCGACTGCCAACGCATCTGCGGCGTTCGCTTCAGCTCCGTTAAGTTCCATTGGTCGATCCGTTCGATTATTTCGAGCGGTTCCGATTGCTTCTCTTGAGCTGTTGATACGCCCAAGGGCAGCAACCAACATCCGACGATGAATGTAAAAAAACGAACCAAGGTGAATGGCTTGAACATGAGATGTTGATAGGCGAGGGGGGAGTTGTCATAGTCGCCTGCGGTGGCGGGCCTTTCAGTGTAGTCTTCCTTTTCGCACCGTGCAGCTTGTTGCCTACTCGGAAGCTGCTCCGCAACGTTAGTGAGCGATGGTGTCGATTGAAATCCGATGACAACATCACATGATCGCCGACTTGACCCGAAGTTACAGGGAATAGCAGTTCGGATATTCTTTCAACCTGGGGTGCCGGTCCCCTTCATGTCCGCTTCGTCAACCGTTAAGGTATTCAATCGCCGATCAGACGCTGCGTGCGAAGCCAGTGGGTTGCGTGATCGGTCCAACTGGAAATCTGTGAGCCTGCGACCGGGCGAATCCCGTAACCGTGACCGCCGTTGCCGTAGATGTGTAATTCCGAGGGAATCCCATGCTGCTTTAGGCCAACATAGAACAGCGCGGCACCGAGCGATGATGAACGGTCATCATGTGTATGCACCAAAAACGTGGGCGGACAATCTCCGGGAACGTCAACGCCATCAACGAGTCCTGCGGTTTTATCATCGTAAATGTTCCAAGGATAAACGAGCACGGCGAAGTCAGGTCGATGCGATATCGCGTCGATGTCATCGCTCGCCTGATAACTCAGTTTGCCCGCATCACAGAGCAATCGTGCGCCCACATGGCCACCCGCTGAGAAGGCGACGATGCCGATTCGGTTCGGTCGCACCTGCCAGCGATCGGCTTGGGACCGGACAAGGGCGATGGTTCGTTGGATGTCTTGCAGTGGCTTGATCCACCCAGGAGTCTTGGCATCTTGTGTCGTGCGGTAGCTGAGCACAAACGCGGTGATGCCATGATCATTCAGCCACTGCGCAGCTTCGGTTCCTTCTTTGTCCGGAACCACTTTGCTAAATCCGCCACCTGGCAAAATGATCACCGCTGTGCCGTTCGGTTTATCGGGTCGATGAACGGTGAACGTCGGACGCGTGATATTGACGACACGAGTGATCGTCGGAACTTCCTCAGGCTTGGCGGGAAGTGCCTCGCCGATCAAGCTTGTCGTTTCACCAGGAGCCAGGTCAGGCCACACGTTGATCGGCTCATTTGCTCGGCTGATTTCAACGGAGGACAAACAGAGGGCGAGAGAAAGAAGTGCAGATGCAAGCCGACAAATCATGGCGTTGAACTTTGAGGAGTCACGATCGGGATTAGGACAACGAACGCCAGTCTAGTAGATCTAATCAATAAATGAGTCAGTGGCTGACCCATTTTACTAACCATTCTCGAAGCTGAATGGGCGAAGGGCGGTCGTCAAGACCGTTGGCGGTCACAGGGCTACCTATGATCCAATCATCCTCACTGCCTTTAATTTTACGCTTCAACCGACGACTTCGGGGAGATTTCTGTTGGGCAACAGTCAGCTACCTTGGTCTCTTATGCTTCGGCTGCAAGACTCGGTACTGGGCGTGTGGCTAGCACTTGCCCAGGTGAAATTCCACCTGCTTGTCCGATACCGTCTGGCCCTGAAAGACGATCGGGTCAATCATACATTCGTTCGTTCGTGACGTACTTGGCAACGGCTTCACAGTCGTCGTAACCACCAACAGCAATATCGCAAGCTGCAAAAACCTGCGCAAGGCTTCTCGTACCGTTTTGCAAATTCGCCCTGTTTTGCGGTATTTCCCGATCTTATATTAAGTCGTAAAACGGTAGTAAACCTTATACTAAGGTTCTGGATGGCCTTGACCTGCGCTATCACAGCCAACGCTTCCGATGAGCCACATCTACGGCGTGAGTTCGGCCTCATCCTTTTCCAACTCGATTCGGTCAGCGAGGCGGGTGACGCTGCTGGCACACAGGCACCTTCGCTATCGACGTGATGCAAAACAGCAGTCAACTTGCGCCCTGTCGAACCAACCCTCGATCATGACGGCCGGAACGCGAAGCCGTATTCTTCTCTCGGATGCACTCATCTCGGGTTGCTCGAGCATCCTCGTTACGAAATCGTCAGGCTTATTGGCAAAGGCGGTGGGTGATTTGCACGAGGCAATTCATCGAGCGATGGAAAGCAGAGTGACGCTGACGGTCATTATTCGCAAGCTGTTTCGGAAGGCCGAAACAGTGAATCGATTCCACCGTGAATGAAGACCGCGCTCGCCACCTGATCGAAAAATAGAATCGGCACGGCGGTGCTGAAAAGCCAGGGCGATACCTCAAGCGTCCGTTCATGAAACCAGCCTCAAAACCCATCGAGCCCAGCTCCCAAAATTCCGCCGGGACTCGATAGATAAATTCACCAAAGACGCGAAACGCCGTAAGCATCAAATGCAGCGTCACAGCCAACAATTTGGAATGATTCAACCAATGCTTGGGCAATCAGCAAACGGTCAAACGGATCGCGATGATGGTTTGGCAAGTCGGCAACAAAGGTGGCGTGCCGCAGTTCAATCGGCAAGGTAGAGAAGCGGTTCGCAGCAATTTCCCGTGGAAGGAAGACCTCAACAGGATCTGCTAATTGCAACTTCCCCAGGCCCGATTTGATAGCGATCTCCCAGCAACTGGCGATACTAACCCACTTTTGATTGGCGGGTGCCTCAATGGCAAGTTTAGCGTCGTCGCTTAAACGGGAATCGTTGCCGATAAACCAGAGAAACGCGTGAGTGTCCAGCAATAGATTCACTGCATGTACTCAGTAAAGTCATCCAGCGGCGAATCAAAGTCGTCAGCCATAAAAAGAATTTTGCCTGACGCCGACCCCACCTTGCAGCTGTAATCCTGCTCTTGTTCTTTCCGAATCACAGCAACACGCTTGCCGTGATCAACGATCGCAACCTCCTCGCCGGGTGCTAACCCAGCAAGCAGCCTGGCCAGGTCTTGGCTGGCATCGCCGATTTGTATCTCGCTCATCGCCAAACCTCCTAAATCAATGGGTAACGGCTTGCAAGCTTCAATCGATCAGTATAACCCAATTCACGGAAGAGAAAATGTCCGCTGAAGTAGTCTTTTGCCTCGACGTCAAGGTCCGCAGCCATACGGTCGCTTTGCGTTGCTCACGCATACATTATGGCCATTGGGGGAGGGTTGCAAAGTAATTCTGGATGTTACCGCCGGTTGGGCCCGGTACCGTAAACCTAGCTCTTGGGGATTACCGCCGGTGCATAGCCAGTCGATTTTTTTACGGATTCTTGGGTTTACCGTAAAGTCTGGGAAAGCCCCTCAACTCGAAATGTGAAAATGTCCGAAATAAAGTGAATAGCGGAGGGTTCGGTTTCATCACATCTGGCAGTACAAACATGAACAGGCAGCCAAGTTTGAGTGGCATGGGCATGTTATGCCGCGGACCGAGGCTGTTTCTTCTTGCCATTTGCAGCGCAGCCCCCCTCATGCGGGAAAGTTCGTCTGCTTCGGCACCGAACACGCCATATCATGCCGAGTCTCACAGCGCAGAGGACTGCGACGGCGCTGCCTCGCATGACATTGCCAACAGTCAAATCGCTGTGCAGTCATGGTTTCACGGAAGTGTTCCACAGTTGGGCGAAATCCAAGTCACCCCGGTCTATTTGGGCGAAGTCTTTACCAACACTCGTGGCGGGATCTCCACGAAAGACTCGACGCAGTACCAGGGTTTGCTCGATCTCGGCTTTGACTGGGATTTCAGCGAGAACCAGTCCATCCTTCCAGGAAGGTTTTATCTATTAGCGCAGAATACGCATGGTCAGGGGATCACGACCGACTTCGTTGGTGACTCGCAAGTGGTCAGCAACATTGACTCTTTCCAGAACATTATGCAAGTCAGCGAGTATTGGGCGGAGTTTGATCTGATAGCTGAGGCCGTGACCGTGCGATTGGGAAAACAAGATATCAACACCGAGTTTCTCTTCATCGAGATGGCTGAAGGTTTCATCCATTCAACGTTTGGACTCAGTCCTTCGACCGCTTTTCCAACCTTCCCAGACCCATCGATGGCGGCGGTTGTAATGATCAGAATCGACGAACAATGGCAACTGAAGACGGGGCTATGGGATGCTTTCGCAAAAGGTGGCAGTTGGGGGTTTTCGGGCAATGATTCAGTCGTTGTTATCGGCGAACTGGAGTGTAGCTACGCGATAGCGGATGACATGCTTCCTGGAACCATCGCAGTTGGGGCGGTTTATGAATCAGAAGGTGTGATTGACGGCGTTCCCGTGTCTTCGGTGTACGAGTACTACATTCAAACCGAACAGTTCATCTTTCGTGAAGATGACGGTGATGATGATGTGATTCAGGGGCTTGGCGTCTTCGTTGGCTATTACCCTCGCATATTCGGCTCTCAGATCCTTCCCGAGTCGATTGGTGACAGTGTTGTCGCCGGTGCGATCTACACAGGACTCCTTCCACACCGCGACCTCGATGTGCTTGGAGCGGGGATGGCATGGACCGAGCTATTTCAGGGAGGGACCAATCAAGAAACGGTGGTCGAACTCTTTTACCGGGCACAACTGACCCCGCGAGTCAGGGTGCAGCCCGCCCTGCAATTTATTGGCTCGCCATCAGGAATTTACAGTGATTCACTAGTAGCGGGCGTCCGCTGCCAAGTGGATTTCTAGAGCATCACATTTCTTCAA
>DNWZ01000230.1 GCA_003506095.1 Planctomycetaceae bacterium
ACGGCTTTGCAACGCGTCGAATGGTTTTTTTGTAGCCCGCTGTGCGCATCCCAACCGTCATCATAGATCTGCACAAACCGCACCCCCCGTTGCACTAAACGTCGTGCCGCCAAGCTATAACGACCTACCGCCTGAGTCGCTGGGTCGTCTAGTCCGTAAAGGCGTTCTGTCTCGGCCGTTTCATCGCTCAGCCGAACCACCTCAGGGACCGACATCTGCATGCGCGCCGCGAGTTCATAACTTTTGATTCTTGCCCGCATCGCCGCGTCTTCTGGATACTCAACGCCGGCCAATTGATTTAACTTGCCCAGCAAATCCAACTGCTGTCGGCGTTCGGCCAAGGTCACGCTTGATCCCGGTGAACCGAACGCGAGCGGATTGTTGGGATCCAGCGACATCGCAACGCCAGCGTGTTCAGGGCCGAGGTAACTGGCGCCATGCGCCCCAACACCACCACAACAATCACCAGGCCCACCACCCATCACCACAAATTGCGGCAAGTTATCGTTCAATGATCCGAGCGCATAATGCACCCACGAGCCGATCGAGGGATGAAAGCCATCAAAAATATGGCGACCGGTATGAAACTGCAGTTGTGCGGCATGGTCGTTGTCTGTCGTCCACATCGAACGGACGACAGCCAAGTCGTCAATGCAGCCACCTACTTCGGGCCACCAATCGCTGACCTCAATCCCGCTTTCACCACGCTTCTGATAACCGATCTGCAGCGGGTAAATCTTAGGCATCAAATCGCGAGGCGTGCCAGCAAAGTCGCGGACGTTCTTGCGATAAAAGGGCGAGTCGTAAACTGCCGCTCGATAGGGTGATTCATCGACGGTCTTCCCCGCGTTTTCATTCAACGCCGGTTTGGGGTCAAAGCTTTCCAGATGGCTTGTGCCACCGAGCATGAAGTACCAAATCACACTTTTCGCTTTCGGCGCGATCTGCGCTAGATTGCCAGGTAATTGTGGCGACTCTGACGCCGACACGACGCCATCGCGGTGCAGCATCGCACCGAGCGCAAGTCCAGTGAAGCCCATTCCCATATCTGCCAGAAAGGAACGTCGCTGGACGCGGCCACATGGATAGTCGTTCATGATATCTCAGGGTTAAACGCGGACTATTAAGATTCGGTTTTATGATAGTCGCCTTTCGCTCCGCGAAAGTAGCGATACTTTCGCGGAGCGAAAGGCGACTATACACTCACAGTCTATCGGATGGTCACAAAATCATTATGACTGTAAAGCACATGCACCAGATTTTCTCGCGCCCTCTGGTGGGACGATTCTGACGCAGGTTGGGTTGCGGTTTGACCACTTGCCGGAAACGTTTCTGGCGGTGATTCCGAAATCGACGCCACACTCTGTTCCAAAAACGTTTGGCAAGCCTGCATCTCTTGCAAGGCGGGTTCGCGACTAAGGATCGTTTGCCAAGCCGCACTGATAAACGCCGCTCGTGCCGATTCATCGTCGCCCGAGCCAATCTTATCGGTCAATCGCCCCGCCAATCGACGCGATTGATCGATCGCAAGTGCACTGTTCATCATCGCCAACGATTGGTGCGGTACAACGCTGTCCTGACGCCGATAACACTCGTTCGGATTCGCCCCATCGAACGTTTCCAGGAACAGCATTTTCTCGTTGGGAGTATTGCGAAAGTATAAGCTTCGACGAAACGTTGTTTGACCTTGCGACTGGGCGATCTCGGGGCCGCCAAGCGTCAAGTCGAGAACTCCCGCAGTTGCAAGAATCGAATCGCGAACCACTTCCGCGTCCATCCGTCGCGAGTTCATCCGCCACAGATATCGATTCGACGGATCGCGTGCCATCGATTCGGATTCACTGCCCACCGCAGAACTTTGCCGGTAGGTTGCGGACAAGACAATCATTCGATGCAGTGGCTTCATTCGCCATTGCTTCTCGACTAACTCGGTGGCTAACCAGTCGAGCAGTTCGGGGTGCGAAGGCGATTGGCCGTTGAGTCCGAAATTGGCAACACTAGGAACGATCGCTTCGCCGAAGTGTCGCAACCAAATGTGATTGACGGCAACGCGAGCCGTTCGTGGGTTAGCGGGATCGGCGATCCAACGAGCGAGCGCCAAACGCCGACCGGTGCTGGTTGCGGGAAAGATATCGCCTAGCGGCGAATAGGTTTCGGTTGGCGTTTGCAACGCCGCTTCTGCGTCGGCGAGCGTCTTACGAAGCGGTGTCAACTTGTCTTCGTCCGACTCACGCATCACCGCAACGCGAGCTCTCGCAATCGCGACCAATCGTTCGGCTCGGCCAGCCGCCATCGCGGTCGACTTCGCGTCGAGCGTCTGGTCTAGATACTTCGCCCGCTCTGCTGTGATGCTTGCATGCAGCGAATCGAGTTGTGCAACGGCCACATCAACTTCTTTCTCGGCAATGGCAACCTCGGCCATAGCAGATTGAAGCTGGCGTTTCAGATCGTCGATTGTCGGCACTAAAGCTTCTACATTGACTTGCAAGAACTCAGCCGAACCGTTGTGAACCCACAACGCAAACTTTCCGTTTCGCCTGGCCACAGGCATGACGTACTCAAGTTGCACGATGCCGTTCAGAGACAATGTCAACTGCTGGCCTCTTACGACTGCTTCCACCGCGACGACTTCGCCGACCTCGACCGGTGTTTTTACAATGCCGGCTTGCGGATACTCTTGTTTGCCGTCCTTACGATGAAATGCTTGAATCGACGAAGCGGTATCGTTCGCGCTGGTGTAAACGTCCTGCGAATTGCCTTGATCGATATAGTCAAAACTGAAACCGACGGAACGGTAACTGCCTGGCTGAAGCGTGCGATATTTTACTACAGCTTTAAAGTCGTGCGGCAGATCGATCGTACCGACGATGGTCGCGAAATTGCCGACTGATCGCTCAACCAGCTTTCCATCTTCCCAAGCCCAATTGCCAGAAACCACTTTCCAGCGATCGGATTGTTGTGAGAAATCGTCACTGAAGATTGTGTTGGCACCACCAGCATCATCGCCACTACTTGCAACCTTGGACTGAAATGCCGAAATCAATTGCTGGGCAGTGGCGACTTCATCATGCGCTTTCCGCAATTGTTCCTTTGATACTTGGACAGACGTATCTGCCGCTGTAATCAAACCCGTCAGAATCGATTCTTGTAAGCTTGGGTAGTATGCTTCTGCTGGCAGGGCTACCGGCTGGATCGTTAGATCCGCATTCCCAAGCGACGCGGGAACACCCGGCGACAATGGTGAGGACTTATCCGGTCGTCGATCGTCGCCCCTTTGAAACAGATAAGTTTCTGCGGTCAAGTGCTTGTCAAACACGCGAGCGATTCCGTCGGACAGGACCATGCCGAGCGTCGCGTCCTTCTCTTTCGCCTGGTCTGCGGAGAGCGGATCGGTGCGGACGTCATGAGGCTCAAAGAATGCGCGGAAGCGATAGTAGTCCTGCTGTGAGATCGGATCGTACTTATGGTCGTGACAGCGGGCACACTTGAGCGTCAGACCGAGAAACGCTTGACTGGTATGTTCGACCGCATCAAACATCCACACGTTACGATCAAACTTATACCAGTTGCGGCCTAAGTATCCGGTCGCGGGCAAGACGTCGCGAGCAGCCGGCGCCAGTTCATCCCCGGCGATCATCTCGACGACCATCTCGTCATAAGGCTTATCATCGACAAGCGACTGGACGATCCAATCACGCCAGCGCCAAAGATGACGCTGGCCATAGCGTATTTCGTTGATTCCACGACTGCCATACCAATCGCTGTAGCGCCACACATCCATCCAATGACGCCCCCAACGCTGGCCATACTCGGGACGATGTAACAACGCATCGACGACTCGGTCGTAGGCATCCGGTTCCGAATCGCTAAGAAATGCTTGCCGCTCTTCTACGCTGGGTGGAATGCCGATCAGATCCAAATAGACTCGTCGCAACCAAACCTCTGGCGACGCTTCCGGGCGTGGCGTTAACGACTGGGCCACGTGCTGGGCCGATACAAACAGGTCGATTGGGTTGCGAGCCCAGGCGGCATTGTAGGCCTTGGGCATTTCCGGTCGCGTGATCGGTTGATAAGACCAGTAGTTTGCCGGGTCGTCGGGGATTGCCTCATCGTCAGGGAACTTGGCACCTTGGTCGATCCAGCGAGATAAGATGGCAACCTGCTGTTCGGTCAACGGTTCGCCTTCCCCCTCAGGCGGCATTCGCAAACTCGAGTCAGTTTCTTTGATTCGCTCGATCAAGGGGCTGTCCGCGCTCTTGCCGGGATGAACCGCAAGACCACTTTCGCCACCGGCGTGAATCAACGTGCCTGCATCGAGCCGAAGGCTGGCGTTTTGCTGAAGCGAACCGTGACAGGGGGTGCACTTGTGCTGCAGCAGCGGTTTGACATCGCGATGATAATCGACCTCATCCGATCCCAATGCGATTGTGGCGATCAGTGAACAAACCAAAACGATGAATTCTTGAGGCCAACGCATTGCCTGAGCCTTCAATCAATGGGGGGCGAACTTTTCAACTTCCATCCAGGCTTAATCGCTCTTCGTCGAGTCCGGTGGCCACGGTGTCCGCCGACGTGGCAATAACGGTTCGCTGGAGGTGACTCGATTGTAAAGCATTTCGGCATAGCGATGGTGACAAAACCACAGCGTTAAAAACCCGAGACGCGACGCACCGCATCAATCACAAGTTAACGGCAAATACAAAGCCTTAACTTGCGACTGTCTTGTCACGGATGGTACAGGCCATGCGACGACTCGTGATGCTCGCGCGAGGTGCTATCGGAACAAGCTCGTTAGTGATTACGGCAACGTGTAGAAGACATCCGGAGACATTCCAAACTTTGCAGGAAGCGGGATATTACTGGCCGAATCGCTTGAGCCAAGCTTTACCTCCCACCGTCCAGACAGCTCGAGCGAACCTGTCGCTGCGATTACCTTGGGCGGCAAAACGATCGTGTCACCTTGCGCAGCAAGATCGCATTGCAGCACCAGCAAATTCGTATCGTCGTTCCCAAAAGTTACCGACGCTGGTAGTTCGAATTCGATTTGCTCCGCTGAGGAATTCCGCACTTGGAGTGGTTGCCCGTTGCACCACGCGGCTTTGATCGGTTTTGCGACGACCAATCGCGCTGGTTCCACCAGCGAACCTGTCGGGAATCGTAAAGAACAACGAAGCCACGCAGGGCCATTGGGCTCGATCGACTGCGATGCATTCGATGAGGAGGGGTAAAGACGCGTTGGGCCAGCGATTCGATGCATCGACCACTCCTCTGGCCGCGACGGTGCGACAGCAATAACATCGCGAACGCTTCGCTGATCGCCCTTCAACACAAGTGGTTCACCGCCCAGCAACTGGTCGCTTGTGATCGTCGGACACACAAATCGCTCCACATAAGCGACCACCAAATCATTTCCTGTAAAGTGATCGACAAACGGCCAACGCTGGGGGTTGTACATGCAGTCTGTCAAATCACGCACCAGGACGACATCCATCCCCTGTGCCGCCATCTGTCGCAATCCAAACGGTCGTCCGAGCACACACATGTTGGTGTGAACGCCCAACAGTATCACATGCTTGATCTGTTTATGCTGCAGTAAACTCCATACTTCATCGCCACGATCGCTTATAAAATCCTTTTCGCTATCGATCGTGATCCCAGGTGATTGCGATTGCCACGGAAGCCCCGGATTGCGTCCAAGGCCCTTCAGCTTTGCCGCCCACTCTTGATGCTCTTTTGGATTATCGTCAGCGCCACCATCCGACTGATCGACCGGATAAACTCGCAACGCTTCACTGGTTTCCGAATCGATTCGCGAGCACCACGATGCGATATCTTTCGGCAAATCGGTTGGCGGAATCGCTTGAACACGAATCCTCGCCGGGTGCGACTGGTACGCGGGCATGCAATCGCTCGGCGCGTGGATAATCGTCGCTCCTTGATTTCTCGCCACCTTCAGCAGTGCATCCATCCGAGGCAACATTTCTTCCAACCGACGGACAGCGTTTATCGAGTGGTGATAGTCCCACACATCGCATAGAATTACCGCCGTTTCAGCGGGTGACCATGTGACAGGATCGGCCAGTTGATGCNNCCAGCCTGCTCGCCAATCGTTCGCTTTCGCAGTTTAAAGTCTTCTGCTCGGGCAATCGAATCGTTCAAGCTAAAAAGCATCGTCAAACTGAGAAATGTGAGAAATAGAAACTTTCGTGTCATCATTCGCAGCCAGAAATCAAAGGAAGGGCTCTACCAACATTGCGGGGGAGGTAAATTTGCTGGACTATGTTTACCACTTTGCGACTTGCTTTACAAATCGACAGTCCGGTTGCACTACGCGATGTGGCTGGCAACAGGGGGTGCCGTTGAAGGATTTGATCCGAGGCTGCGATGCTGCAGCTCGATTTGCCGAAACCGCGGTTGTCGCCTACATCGATGGCGCAAGTTAAGATCTAACTGTTTACAAGTGATCTGGTCGTTTTTCCGATGGCGTGACCTGCGCGACCGGATTGCCAGCCTATGAATATCCGGAATATGACTGCATGAACCTGTTACTTGATCGATCGATCGTCGCTTACGCATTGGCCGCCGTATTGTACTTAACGGCATTGGCCGAGTCGTCCCAAGGCCAAGAAAATCCGCTTCGCGAAACTTCCCCGCTCTCGATCGATTCAATATTCAAAGATCGCACCTTTCGCGGCGCGTCGTTCGTCAGTCAATGGCAGAGCGACAGCCAAGGCTTTGAACGGGTCAAACGCGACGCCGACACCGAAAAAGCGTCGATCGTTCGGATCGACCTTGCCGATCCGGCAGTGGAACATGTGCTGGTGTCCAGCGAAATGCTAACACCTGCCGGTGCCGAAAAATCTCTAAGCATCGATTCCTACCAATGGTCGCAGGACAAAACCAAACTGCTGATCTTTACCAATACCGAGCGAGTTTGGCGTTATAACACTCGTGGTGACTATTGGATTCTTGACCTGGCGTCAAAGGAATTGAAGCAAGTAGGTGGCGATGTGCCCGCATCGTCGCTTCTGTTCGCCAAGTTTTCTTCAGACGCAAAAAACGTTGCGTATGTCTTTAAGAACGATATCTACATTCAAGACATAGCGGTTGGCTCCATCACTCGGCTGACCAACACCGGAACCGCTACTATGATCAACGGCACCTTCGATTGGGCTTATGAAGAAGAGTTTGCGATCCGTGACGGATTTCGTTTTAGCCCAGATGGAAAACGAATCGCGTTTTGGGAAATCGACGCTTCCGGAATTGAGCAGTTTCCGCTCGTTAACAACACGTCCACGCTCTATCCGAAGATCCAATACATCCCCTATCCCAAAGTCGGAACCATCAATCCTGCCGCGCGAATCGGTGTGATTGACCTTGCCAGTCTCGATACCAAATGGATGCCGATTCCCGGCGACGCGCGAGACAACTACTTGCCTCGGATCGAATGGGTTGACGAAACACGTTTGGCGATCCAGCGACTCAATCGGTTGCAAAATCATCTCAAGCTGTATGTGGCCGATACCATTAGCGCAAAAGCCGATGTCGTGCTCAGCGAACGCGACG
>DNWZ01000111.1:0-2230 GCA_003506095.1 Planctomycetaceae bacterium
GTTCGTCGCTGTTGGGAAATCGGCTGGTGCAGGCTGCGAACACGTTTCTGATCGCTTCGTCGTCGTTATGCGCTGCGGTGTAGTCATTGGCATGTTTTGCAAGTTCGCGGGCACATTCCAAAAACATCGGTTCATTCAACATCACCAGTGCCTGCAATGGTGTGTTGCTGGTCGATCGGCGGATGCATGACACATCACCGTTAGGGGCATCGAACGCTTCGAGCACGGGATAAGGAACCGATCGGAATCGGAACGTATAGAGCGCGCGACGATAACGATCGGCGCCGTCGCTGGTCGACCAAGTCTTGGGCCCATAACTGGACGGCGGTTTGAACAAGAAATCGGGGGCGGGCGGAAATACGGGCGGGCCACCGACTTGTGGGTTTAGCAATCCGCTGGCTGCCAGAGCGATATCGCGCACCATTTCTGCCGGCACACGCACTCGCGGTCCACGAGCGAGCATGCGATTTTGTGGGTCGTCAGCGAATTGCTGGGGCGTCAGCGACGAATCTTGTTGATAGGTCGACGACATCACAATTTGGCGATGCAGGTGTTTTAAGCTCCAACCGTTTTCGGTGAAGTCGACCGCAAGGAAATCTAATAACTCACCATGAACGGGCGGTTCGCCTTGCATGCCAAGATCGTCGCTGGTCGCCGTGATGCCGACGCCGAAGTATTCTTGCCAGATGCGATTGACGATCGATCGTGCGGTCGTGGGACTGTCGGGACTTGCGATCCAGCGAGCGAAGTCGAGTCGGCTGGGCGATGTCGGCTGGTCATTCGTTGGGCTTGGCACCGGTTGGTTTGCGCTGTGATTGAGCAGCGCCGGAATCGCTGGAGTCACCAATTCTTGGGGGCTGAGGAAATCGCCTCGTTCCAAACGCCGCGTTTGACGCGGTTTTTCGCGTTGGGCTAGCACCAATTGCGACGTGCCTGTGGGATAATTTTCCCATGCTTTATCAATCGCATCAGCGACATCTTTTAACAGATGATCTTGGCGAATGAACGGTAGAATGCTTTTCAGCATTTGAGTCTCATCGCGGTCGCCGATGGGAATGGAGATCGCTTCCATCACCCTTGGTGGCAATGGTTGGATGGCCGGACTTGGGTCATTGGTAACACTGACGCGAAACTTTCCGAGGTTATGAGTTTGGTTATCGTCGCTGTTCCAACCACCATGATTCTGTGAAAGCTTGATGCGGAAGCGGATCGGTGAGGCTTGTCCGTCGACCGTTACGGCCTCGATCGGCTCAGCCAAAACAAACATTGCGGTTTGTGGGTCGTTGCGACGACCGGGGCCATGATCGCCATGCCATGCGGTATTGAAATTGCCGTCGATCGCGAATTGAATCGGTCCCAACAAACGTTCGTCTTTTGATTTGTCGGCGTATTGATCACCAAGTTTCGACTGTGGTAAATCGATTGTGGCGGTCGCTGATTTCCACGCGACTTTGTGCCACGTTTCGTTGCCGGCATCATCGACTTTAGGAACCTGCAGCTCGATTTCGCTCAATGCCCAAGTCCCATCGACCGATCGGCCGGGGCCGGAGTGTGGTAGGTTCGGGTCGTTCATCATTTCGACTTTGACGGCTGTGATACGACCGAGCGAATCGATGACGACATCGCCGGTGGGATGGAACTTTGTCGGTGCGTATCCTGCGGCGATGTAGCTGGCATCGTCCTGCCTTAAAAATTTTTGGCCACCGATCGACTCGGCGTTGAAGGCGATATCGATCGCGTTCCAATCCGAAGATTTGGCCTCCTTGGCATTTACCTCCCACTGGATCATTCGGCTGAGCCAATCGCCATCTTTGTCTAAGGCATCGCGGACGATTTGGTGGACTTGATCGAGTGTTGCTTGCCGCGCCGCTTCTTCCTCGGGAGTAAAGACCGTGATGCAGGCCTCGTCGCAATTATTGATGAATGCGAATAAACTATAATAATCGGTATGCGAGATCGGATCGTACTTATGAGAATGACATTGGGCACATTGAATGGTCAAACCGAGCATCGATTTGCCGATCGCGTCCATCCGATCGAACATCGCTTCCATGCGGAACTGCTCGGGGTCGACACCGCCCTCTTCATTGATCATCGAATTTCGCATAAATCCGGTAGCGACACGGTCGTCTTGAGTCGAAGATGGCAACAGGTCACCTGCCAATTGTTTTAGTATGAATTGGTTATAAGGCATGTCGGCGTTCAGCGCACGGACGACCCAGTCGCGATA
>DNWZ01000111.1:2265-6915 GCA_003506095.1 Planctomycetaceae bacterium
GCGGTCGGTGACGAGTCATTCAAGAATCGTTCGACTTCATCGGGTGATGGCGGCAGGCCGGTCAGGTCGAGGTGCAATCGTCGCAGCAGCTTCTCGCGACTTGCCGGGGCCGATGGCGTCAGTTGCTGGCGAATCAGCCGGTCCAAAACGAATGCATCGATCGGCCCACGCGGCCATTGGTCGATCGCAGGATTGCCAGTTTTGATTTTGGGAAGCGGCGACTTCTTAGGCGGGGCAAATGCCCAGTGGTCTGCATAGGGAGCGCCCGCCGCGACCCAGAGACGCAGTTTTTCAATCGATTGGGCGGAAAGCGGTTTGCCGGCGTGCGGCGGTGGCATCACGCTATCGGGATCCTCGCTGGTGATCCGAGCGATCAATTCGCTCGCATCAGGCTTGCCCGCTTCGATCGCACCGCTGCCCGGCTGGTCCAATCGCAAATCGGCTTCGCGGTGCGCCTCATCCGGTCCGTGGCAAGCGAAGCAGGCGTCGGCAAGGATGGGCCGAATGTCGCGAGCGTAATCGACGGTCGGCTCCATGTTCGGCTCGGCAGCCGTCAACCCGCCAGTGAAGATTGCCGCCACGATCGCGAGGGCGAAAGTTAACGTTTTTTGCTGTTTTACTTGGCAGTCGAACATGGTTGGAAAACGCTTCAAAAGGCGGGGTGGAACGTCGGCGCCGAGGGGGCAAAGCGGCCGGAAAATCATTTTGTGGCTGCTAGTGTGCTGTTGTAATCGGTTTTGTGGAAGGTAGACTTCCTTTACGCGGCATGCAGTGGTTGTCTGTCCTGTCTTGTGGCTGGTTTGGCCTGCCCCCAGTCGGTGTGCAGCCGCGTCAGCCGGAGCGTTTCAATTGTATCCGGATGAGCGATCGGTTTGGTTACGATTTCACAGTTCGTATTGGTTCTCGTTGGAAGGAAATCAGTCGAGTGTTATCCATTGTTGTGATCAGTTTGGCGACCATTGCTTCGGTCGCCGCCTTGTTTTGGGCTCGTCGATTTTTTGTCGAGATGATGAAGGCTGACGAAGGGACGCCGCTGATGCGTGAGATCGCCGAAAGCGTTCGCAAAGGGGCGGCGGCGTATCTGCGCCAGCAGTTCAAATGGGTCACGATCGTCTTTTTGGCGGTCGCACTGTTGCTGGCCTACGCATCGTTCGGACTTGGGTTGCAGACGATGTTTTTGCCGTTCGCGTTTTTGAGCGGAGGTTTTTTTTCGGGGTTGGCCGGATGGTTCGGGATGAAGACGGCGACTTGGGCCAGCAGTCGAACCGCAGCCGGTGCCGAGCGATCGTTGAACGACGGTTTGCAGATCGCGTTTCGCAGCGGTGCGGTGATGGGTTTGACCGTCGTCGGGCTTGGTTTGATGTTCGTCTGCATCTGGTTCGCGATTTTGTACTGGGGCGTACCGGCTGTTGGCGGTCAATCCGAAGCGATGAACCTGCAACAATTGTCGGTTGCGATGCTCTCGTTCGGCATGGGCGCCAGTGCTCAGGCTTTGTTTGCACGCGTCGGAGGTGGCATCTTTACGAAGGCGGCGGACGTCGGCGCGGACTTGGTCGGCAAGGTCGAAAACAGCTTGAAGGAAGATTCGCCACGCAACCCAGCGACGATCGCGGACAACGTCGGTGATAATGTTGGCGATGTCGCAGGGATGGGAGCCGACTTATATGAATCTTATATCGGATCGATCTTAGCTGCCGTCGCGCTTGGCGCGGCGGCGTTCGGTTCGCAGGTGCTGGTGCCAGAAGGGATGACGCAAACGACTGCTCAAATGTCAGCGATGTTGTTGCCGATCGCAATCGCAGCGGCTGGAATTATCCTATCGATTATTGGCATCTATGCGGTGAGAACGGGGGAAGAATTATCGCAAAAAGCGTTATTAGAAGCACTCGGTCGGGGCATTAATCTCGCAGCGGCGCTGGTCGTTGCGGCGGCAATCGGGCTAGCGTTGTTGCTGATGCCACGTGTCGAAGGGACCATGATCTTTGGAGTTCTGCCGGGTGTATCGCTCAGCATCATCATGGGCCTGGCCGCCGGATGGGCGATCGGCAAATGGACGGAGTATTCGACCAGCGACGAATACAAACCGACGCGAGATTTGGCGGCTCAGGCCGAAACCGGGCCGGCGACGATCATCATCAGCGGGATCGCTGGCGGCATGATCAGCACTTGGGTGCCTGTCGTGATTATTTGTGTCGCCACTTTGGCCGCATTCGGATTCGCGACCGGTGGGCAATTCCAAGACTTGCGATTTTTTCCTTTAGGTTTGTACGGTGTCGGCATCGCGGCCGTTGGAATGCTGAGCACTTTAGGGATCACGCTGGCGACCGACGCTTATGGGCCGATTGCCGATAACGCGGGTGGCAATGCCGAAATGGCTGGACTCGACCCGATCGTTCGCCAGCGAACCGATGCGCTGGACAGCCTTGGCAATACGACTGCGGCGACCGGTAAGGGGTTTGCGATCGGATCGGCTGCGCTGACGGCCCTGGCGCTATTGGCAGCTTATTTCGAGGGGGTGCGTGATGGTTTTCAGCGCTGGGGCGATGACGTCGCCGTGAGCGTTGTCGATGATGGTTATCATTTGGTTTCTCCTGATTTTTTGCTGCACCGTGAAGGCGAAACCTTCGGTAAATATCTGCTGGTGCGTGGCGGTGGGGCGCAAAGCATTCCGCTGGACGTCAACACGATTGAGTTTATCGACAGCGACCGGAATCGCGGGCGCGTCGGCAATTCGGGTGTGGAAGTGGTCGCGGTATCCGCGGCAACGATTCGTGACTTTTCAAACTTTTATGATGCGTCGCTGTTGAACCCAAGAGTTTTGGTCGGGGCGTTCTTAGGTGCGATGAGTGCCTTTGTTTTTTGTGCGATGACGATGAAGTCAGTAGGCCGAGCAGCGCAAGGGATGGTGATCGAAGTGCGGCGGCAGTTCTTGGCGAACCCGGGCATTCTTGATGGCAGTGTAAAGCCTGATTACGAGCGGCCGATCGAGTTGAGTACGCTTGCGGCTCAGCGTGAGATGATCCTGCCCAGCTTATTAGGTTTGCTGTTACCTGTCATTGTCGGACTTGTTCTTGGCGTTGGTGGCGTGATTGGGTTGCTCGCGGGCAGTTTGACGTGCGGCTTTTGCTTGGCGGTGTTTATGAGCACGAGTGGTGGCGCGTGGGACAATGCTAAGAAATATATCGAGGCGGGGCATCACAATGGAAAGGGCAGTGATGCTCATAAGGCAGCCGTCGTTGGCGATACGGTCGGCGACCCTTTTAAAGATACCAGCGGCCCGAGTCTGAACATTCTGATCAAATTGATGAGTATGGTCAGCGTGGTTGTTGCGGGCCTTGTGGTCCGTTACAGCATCGTGGCGTTAGGTTGGTTTTAGAGCCTACCCGAACAGGGTCAGCCCCCTTTTCGGATAGGCTTTTGGCGATTCATTCATCATCGCTGACCGCTTGTTTGATTGCCGCGACGATCGAAACGCGGCTGGGGTAGCGTGAGAGAATGCGTTCGACATCGACGCCCAACGCTCGGCCGGCTTGAACCGCCAAGTCGACATCGCGAACGCCATGATACTGATTGGTAACGCCTCGATCGGTGTAGATTGTCTGCGAATCGTTGTCGAATCCAGACTCATAAGCATCGTTCAGTCGCTGCATCCACTGGACCGGAACACCGCGCAGTTGGCAATGCTCCGGCGACCAAATGTGTTCGCCGGTGCATTCGTCGAGGATCGCTAGGGCCCGGTGCCGCGGAAGCGTCATTGCGATGATCCGGCGGCAATATCGACGGCGACCAATTCCTTGTCGTTGCGAACAAATGCGGTGCGACCCGAATAAGCCGGATGGCTCCACACGACGTCGCGTCCGAACGCTTCGCTGGTCGGTTCCAACACTTTGAAGCGACCGAGTTCCTTATAAGCCTCGCGAGTCAATTCGGCCATGATCAGTTCGCCGGTTTCGCTCATCAAGAAGTATCGATTCGTGTCTTCGATACGAGTCAAGAATGCGGTGCCGTGACGCACAAAACGCTTTTCATCCGGCTTGGTCGGCGAGAACGTTTTCCAAAGCTGTTTGCCGTTGTCGGCATCCACCGCGATCAACGCACCGTCATTGCAATCGGTTCCATACACCACACCTTCATAGAAGATCGGTGTGCTGTTGGCACAATAGACCGACTGCTTCGGTGCACCCCGCCACAATTCTTTAACGGCCGGTCGATCGGCGGCCAGTTCGAACATCACACTGGCGGTGCGGATCGCGCTGGCATACATGCGATTGCCGTCACGCTGCGGGCGAGTGATCGACATTTCGTAATCGGGCTTGATCGGCATCGACCAGTAAGACTTTCCGCTGGCCGGATCGAGCCCTTGGATCGCATCGGCATGCCAAACGACCAACTGGCGAACGCCACCGAAGTTTGTAATTGACGGTGGGCAATAGCCGACGGCCGATGCCGACAAAGCCTTCCATTTCTCTTCGCCGGTACGTTTATCAAACGCGACGACGGTTTGGCGATCGCCGCCGACCATGCAGTACAGCAAATCGCCATCGACCAACGGATGCGCCGAAAATCCCCAGATCGGCACTTCGGCCTTGTAGTCTGTTTTAAAGTTTCGTTTCCAAATCAGCTTGCCCGTTTCGGCGTCCAGGCAATGCA
>DNWZ01000666.1 GCA_003506095.1 Planctomycetaceae bacterium
GCTTTGGTGTGGTCTCGCCGAGTCGTCCGACCAGCGTGTAGCAATGAAGCGGCTTCGCTCGGACGCCAATGATTGTCTGAAACGAATTGGCTACTGCTTTCAACGTCAACCGTATGACCACGTGCTTCGTGAAAAGGAACTCGAAAAAGCCGCGATTGAAGGCGTCTGCGACTACATTGCTCGAAATCCAGAACGCAAAGGCTTGGTCCCGATTGACGGGTATGCCGAATATCCCCACACCAGTTGTTTATTGCCGGGGTATCCACAAATCCGGCTATTTGAGGCAACAAGTTGGGACACCATCTGGCGAACGATCTCATATCTGAAACGCACTCAATGCTTTCGCATACCAGATCCAAAGCGCACCACGTAGCGGAAGTCGCAGAGACTTTCGTCCGGCGTAGCGGAGGTCGCAGAGACTTTCGTCCGGCGTGATGGGTCACCAAACGAAACTCTCTGCGAGTTCCGCTACCATGCATCCATCAAAGCCCACGAAACTCTCTGCGAGTTCCGCTACGTTTCCGCCATTTGCTCTTCAATAAACTGCACCAGGGTGGCGACCGTTCGAAACGGGCTCTGTTTTCTTGACATCGCCCGTGAGTCACTCAAGCTGACTTCGACGCCTTGATCGGCAAACGCGTCCTCGACGTCCATCGTCAAGGTCACCAGCCCCAGAGAATCGAGTGGGCTGCCGTCGCCGAAGAGCGGTGAATCTGCCCCCGTCGGCAATTTCGAATCCGTCTCGCGTTGCTCATTCAGCCTCGCGATGCAGCCTATAACAATCACGCGGACATTTTCAGCCTTTAACACGCTGTTCCCCGTTTACAATTTACAACGTTAAAACCATGTCAGACGCCATGAGCACACCGCGGCAGTCAACGCGAAAAGCATAAACGGGCTTTCGGGAAACCTGGAAAGCCCGATCTCCACATCCCCACCTTCGTGGCGACTCAACAAGCGAAGGAATAGCAATGAAGGTGCTTCGACAATCAACCATCTTGGAGAAAATAATCCCACGTCAGTATCCGACCCTTTGTAGCATTCGGAGATCGCGAGAACTGAACTTTGCATTCACCCTGAATGGATGCTCAAAACAACCCGTGGGACACAGAATAGCCGCTTCCGCAGTGTCGACCATCAAGGCGTCCTTTTCCTAATCCGAATAAATAAATGGCTGTTGATCTTAAAAGGCTGGGGAAGAACCACATTCAGGAAACGGGCAAAAAAGCTCGTCAAAGGGAAGCTTCGCATTGCATTGAAAACAAAGTAAATTCGCACAAATCGAACTTGAAACGACCTTTCACCACTTGGCTCACCTTTAAACAAGTCTACATCGCCATAGCGCTTAAAAAGGCCGACCAACTCGGCTGGCGTATACTCCCTAACATGATACGGCCAATGACAACGACTTGCGGTCCAATTTGGGGTCGACACAAGAACTTGCCTCCTTGCCACCCTCATCAAATCTTTTACAAACGTCAAGTCCTTTTCGATATGTTCGATCACATCAATGCAAACGACGGTGTCAAAACTTTCGCTATCGATTTCAGAAATTCGTTAATCATTACTTTGCAGCTTTCAAGCTGCCTGTCAACCTCAAGCCCCATAACGTCTGTGGCTGACAAAGACAAAACCTTCATGCCTTCACCCAAGCCAGAACCAACGTCTAGAACTGTCTGGCCCACACAAAACTCAGATGCAAATCTGTACCAACCTATTTGTGTAGATGCCCTCCCGCTACCTACTGTCAGGTCACCGCATTTCTTATAAGTTGCATTCTGGCGTGACGATCTTTCTAGCATTGATGCCTCAACATAATACAGTAGATGACTAAATCACCAAAAAGCGTCCGATATCATAACACCTAAAAATTTGAATACGAGACTCTCGCGACCGCCATCCGATCAAGAATGCCGATTTACGTAAACGACTAATGGCAATTAAGGCTTCTCAAAACCAAGCCAGTCTTAAAATCGATCGATACAAACGGAGTCCTTGCAGAAAAACCGCCTTGAAGAAACGCCGGACTGTGAAGGTCGCCAGATGAAGCATCTAGCGTTCACATGAATAAGTTATATCCACCGTTTAAATCGCGACGCGCTCATCAGCGTTGATTCTTTAAACTGAATCAACTCAGGTCTAGATGTGATGCTCCGCCGGGCGCTAGTCAAGCCAGTTCGCTAACCAGCATTCGAAGACGTTCCTGCACCTCACGCGTCACCAATCCGGCACGCAAGAAATGATGGAAAGTACTCCAGGGCGAACCGCCAATTCGGTAGTCAGCACCCAACCCCTGGGGCTGGTTATGCATCGCAAGAAATATACAAAGATAGGCTGTCTGCTCTTGTGTCCAGTCTCCCAGCCACACCTCTGCCAGAGGGCTTTGACTGTAACTTGATGTTGTAGAACGCCATTCTAGAAAATGTTCCGCGGCATCGAGACGACAAGCCGAGCGCAGAAAGCATAGGAGCCCGGCATTGAAAAAAGCATGGTCGAGTTTTGTGCGGTAGAACAGGTCTGAACGAGATGCCGTTAATTCTGCCAGCATTCCTTCCAACCACAAAACCTCCGTATTCCGCGATATGTGATCGTGCAGGTACATCCCATCGGCGTGACGACGACTCGCCCAGTCGAGGATCTTACTTGGTGGCAGTAAGAACGCTACGTCGGCATCTATCGCAATCATTGCCTCGCATCGCCCTAAAACAATCGGATGAATCAACTTCGCAATCATATGGAAGTTGCTTTTGTACAATCTATGCAACTGCGGGCGCCTAATCAGTTCGTTGGTTAGTTCGGGTGAGTCACAATAACGCGGCAACCAGCGAATATTTCGAATATGCTGGTCAATCAATCGGCGTCGACTCGCTGTCACACTCCCATCGTCCGTGATTGAGACTGCGGCATGAACTTCTTGGTTTCGCAAAAGCGACTTTAGGGCAACCAAACCGCAAAACGCATCTGCGTTGCGAAGCAGAAGATGAACCTCAAACATCGCGGCGTGAGGACTCGCTGCATCTACCGGATTCGTTTTAAAAACGCCGCGAAGGCAGTTATCAATCAGGTACTGATCCAAAACGTTTCTGAGTCGATGCGGGAAATGTGACTTTAGCTTCATGCAATTTTCTCACCAACTTGGACAACGATTGATGATTGGGAGGTGCGTGCGGCCTGATCTCTCGGCGGTGAGGCCATTGCCAACTGGTAGCATACTAGAATTCCCACTCCGCTTTCTCAGATCAGGCCTGCAACCGCTTGAATCAATTTTCGTAGACCTATTCGCCAGTTCGTCGCCGTCCAAGCGGGTCGCAAGTTTTCGAAACTTGCTTATAATGAAGGCTGGAGCGCGGCCCCGCTAGATCAGGATCGGCATACCGACCGAAGCTTAGCTTTAACCTATGTCAAGCGATTTGCTAATTTTTGCCGCTATTATCGCCCAATCGAAGTCTTGTTCGACCCGCAAACGTCCCGCAGCACCCATCGAATAGGCGACTGACGGAGACGACAGAAGATTTACGATCGCTTCCCCAACTGCCCTGCAGTTGGTACCGTCGATCAATCGCCCCGTGATGCCATCAACGATTGCCTCTTTTGTGCCACCAGATTGACCAGCCAGTGTAGGTTTCGCGCAAGCCGCAGCTTCTAAAAGGACCATCCCGAAGCCTTCGACATCCGAGCCGACTTGTCGATTGGCAAGGATGAACAGATCGCACTGCTGATACATCGACAGAACCACTGCGTCATCGCAGTGGGAATAAAACCGCACCGAATCGCGAACACCAAGTTCGTCAACCAGATTATCCAGTCGTTCTTTTTCTGAACCATCGCCGACGATCGCATAAAGCAAATCTGGATAAGCTTTAAGCACCTTCGGCAACGCCTGAATTACGCTGTCATGCCCTTTGCGGGTTTGCAGTCGGCCAACCGTTAACAACACAGGACGATCGTCCCACCCTAACCGACGACGAGCTACCCGATCACGTTCGGCGGGTACAAAGTAGGACGCATCCACGCCAGGATTCACCACCCAGATTTTCTGCTCCGGAACGTTCCACTGGTCACGCAGCATCGACGCTGTATTGTGCGAGTTAGCGATGATTCGATTGGCACCAGCCAAAACAAAACTGGCCATCCAGCGGTGTTGGCGACTGCTCATTACACCACCAAGCTCAATTCCCATGAGATTGATCTCTTCCCCGTGGGCAAACACGTGGTAGGGCGGGCCAGCAAAAAAACGCCTCCAAATCCACAAAACCCAGCCTTCGGGCAAGACTCTGGCTGCCCTGGCCAACTCGATTGGGACTCCGCGACTAGTAGATCGAACTCGTTGCAGCAACCGTAGGTATTGCCAGAACCCACGCAGGCAAAACCCACCTGTTTCGGATAGTTGGAACGGTTGGCGAATGACTGTGAGATTCCCAAGGGCGTCTCGGGACTCTCGACCATCTGCGGCACTATCAACTAGGGCCAATGCACGGTGATCTAGGCGGCGATAAATCTCGAACAACCATCGACCGCTTCCCCCTGGTCTTGGCGGAAATACCTCACTTAGCAATAACTCATGCATGGGATGGAATATGCTCCGGAATCTGGTACCGATGGTCACCAGTAACCTCTGCGGTTGAAGTTTGCAAAATGAACGCCCGTTCAACGACCGATGCCGTCGCCAAGCCAATCGACGCTAACACATAGGGCGACTCGGCTAATGCCCCCGTGGAGAACATCGACCCGACGATGTAGCCCGGAATGCCTGCGATAACAGCTAAGACGCTGGCTCCAAGCCATGGCGGCACGTTGGCCAGTCCGCCCATGCGGCGGCGTAATCGCACCGCTTGCCACCAGGGTATGGCAAAAAATGCAAAGTAGAGGATCGTCGCTGGCAGCCCAAACCCGGTCGAGATGTCAAAGAAGAGGTTGTGGAGACCTTTTATGCTTGAATCCAATCCGCCTTCGTAGTATTGGGGAACCAATCGCTGGCCGGCATACGGCCCGACGCCCAAAAGCGGATAATCTGCCGTGATACGTGCCCCGGCTTTCCACAGATAAAAGCGGCTATCTGCAGAGGAGTCGCGACTGTCGTCTGATGCGAAACTAGAGGAAAATTCTTCAACAACCGACGGCCCCGCTAGTACAAGTGTCGCAGTAATCGCGAGGACGGTACTGCGAATCGTTAATATATTTTTGGGCATCACCCAAGCGATGATCGCCGCCATACCAAGGGCGGCCAACATCGCACCGCGTGATTGCAGTAGCATGATTTGGTGAATCTGTAGAATCCCAACCCCTCCCGCAACGTATCGGATCCATCTGCGGTCTGTGAAGATGTAAGCCGCTACCGAGCATGCGATTAAAGGTAGTGTCAAATTGGAATAGAGGTTATTATCCCCTTTTGTTCCCCATGGACGATAAGCATAAAGACTAAAACCATCCTGAAAGTATTGTTCATTGATTCGCAATGCCGAATAACCTTGAGCGAACGAGCAAACCAGTATTGCAATCCAGATTTTTTGCGGTGAATCAAGTAAAACGACCGCCAAGACGGCCATCAAAACGATCTTCCACATGTTGGACATGTAAAACTCGCTCAACCTTGAATCGATCGACTGGGCTGCGCTAATAAATCCGATGAGCAAGAACCCCCCCAGGCACGCGATTCCCAGTTTTGATGCTTCGGTCAGCCGAGGAATCTGAGCGCCGTTCAAGATCCAACCCAGCATCGTTGACGCAACCAGATACTTTTGGAATGCAAAGTCGCTGGGGATACTCCACCGCCAATTCCATTGCGGTTCCAAAATCACCCAGCCGTAGAAGCCGACCAAACCAATCCACGGGCGCAACAGCCCCGCACAAAGCAGGGCGATGAACATTGGGTAAACAAATAATTGCCCTAACACAAAATCATTTCAAATCTGGGAAGCAAAGGCTGGTAGCGTAGGTTTCAGTACTAAAGTACTTTCGCTGAAAGCAGGGGGCACTGGCAGGGACGAGCCGAAAGCCTTCATGACTTCCGCTACGAAGCTTGTCGTAGCGGAGCTCGCATAAATATTCGTTGGTTTCCGAAAACGCCGGCGAGTAAAACTTTGCGTTTTCTCCTACTTATCATTCGAAAGCTTTCGCGGCTTCCGCTACAAATCGCTCCGGATCAGTACCGATGCAGGCTCTCCCAAATTACCCGACTAGGTTGGCGGTTAGCCTACGTGCCAAGGACGTTGGCAGGAACGAGAAACTTTGATACAGCAGCCGCTTGATTGGACTCAACGTCCCCGCGGGGATGTCTCGAAGGATTTGCCTAGCTTCGGCACCTTCTCCGCGAATTAACGAATGATAGACCGCACCAACGCGGCGTTGATCTAGAACGTCTTGGATATGTTCGCAGTGTGCGGCGGTCAAGTCAGTGCGTTGCAGCAGTCGCTCCAGCACCTTCACGTCATTGCGGTATAGCCGCCCCTTGGAGCCGCTGATGTTATCACCTTGCTGGAACATCGTCACTAAAACTTGGTCAACAGCCGCAAAGGTGTGTCGCGTGCCGAGTTCCAACCAAAGTGCCCAGTCTTCCGATCCCCAGATATCTTCCTGAAAAGCCAGACCTTCCAGCCCTGCTCTAACCATCACCGCCGAAGTAATTACTCGCGATTGGGTGATCATTCTCTGGAAGAGTTCGGGACCAAATAGCAAGTCATCTCCAACGCGTTGAACTTCCATACCGTACAGGCCGCCAAGCGCGAATCGCGAGGGCATCAGGACCCGTTCAACCGATCGAGTGATCGTATCACAAAATATCAGGTCTGCCTCGGGAAAACGATCTGCGATATTCAGTTGCATTCGCAGTTTTTCCGGATGCCAAAGATCATCACTGTCCAGAAAGGCAATCCATTCCCCAACCGCGACCTCGATGCCTCGATTCCTAGCCGCCGCAGCGCCGGCGTTAGCTTGCTGAATCACGCGGACCCGCTCGCCAAACGTCCTAGCGACCATCGCTGACTTGTCAGAACTCCCATCGTCGACGACGATCACCTCATCTGGCGGCATCGACTGGTTCAACGCGCTTTTTATAGCACGCCCCAGAATGCTAGCGCGATTAAAACACGGAACGACAACTGAGATACTCATCCTGGTCGACGACTCGGCTCCGTCCCAAGCCCGTCAAAGTTTCTTCGCGACAGTTCCAGCACCGACGGCAAGCGACTTTGGACCTGTAAAGCCAAAGAGTCACTTTGTGAGATCCGATTGCGCATCAAATTAAACATTTCCTCAGCCGTTTTCGGAAATTGATCCGGACCGATCAGACCGTCATTTGACAGACCAAACAACTCGAATTGGCCTTCGAACTTCCCTTGATACGGAAAGCCGGTCATCGGCCGTCCCATGCCAAGGGTCGCGATACCTAGGTGAAGACGACAGGTAAAAACGTGCTCGCACATCCCGGCGATTCGTTTCAGGCAACGAGAATGCGCAAGTGGATCGATCAATATTGAAATTCGCTCCCCCTCTTGTTCTAATCGGTGCTGAAAACTTCGCAGATATGCTATGCCTTCTGGCTCGTCGTGGGGGATCAAGAAGAATCGCAGCCCGTCCTCAAGCGCCAGCCGGCGACAGGCTTCAGCCACGATGTTAAGACGAGTCTCTTCGCTTCCGTACAGGCCCAAGACAACCTGAGTCAGGTTTAAACCTATCAATCGTCCCGCGTGCTCGGCTGCGAAAGCCAACCAAGCGGGCTGCAATTCGCTCGCTTCAGCCGGGTGCAACAAGAACGCCAGATCCCCCGCGGCTTCGATTCCCGGGGTCGCTACCGATTCGAGCCTGCGAAACGACTCGGGATCTCTGACAAACAACCGGGTCTTTTGACCAAGTTGATTCATCCGAGATTGGAGACCGGCTGATGGAGGTCCATTGACACTAAAGCCAAAAATGCGTGTCTCGACCCCGACTCGATTGGCGAGTTCGATCGCGTGCATTGACGCCACGCTACGTTCAATGCCGTAGCCTTCATCGAGGACATCCGCACCGATCATCACCAAGTGTCGATGTTTGGAAACCAGCGACGGAAATATTATTTCCTCACGAAACGACCGTCGGGTCAGAAACAGATGAAATAGGTCATCGCGAATCCACCGCTGTGGCGTCACATCGAGCGACTCGATCGGATGATTGCTGGTGGTGAGCAATGTCAACGGCCCCGCACCGCGTCGTTCCAACTCATCGACAACAACCGCCAGCAACGCCTGGTCGCCGCGGTTGCGTTCGGGAACGGGGGCAGAGCAAACCAAAACGCCTCGGCGAGACTTCCGCTGGCGGGCAATATAGCAGCTGAGGCTTCTAGCGATCTGCTTGGAGGTGTTTACCAACAATCGAATACCTTTTTGTAACTCAAATCAGTGACCGTTGTTTCATTATCTGAAGCCGATTTGCTGTGGGAAAATGCCACAGTTTGACATCCTCGGTCATGTGCCAGTTCGAATGTTGAATCCACTCAGACGGATAGTAATCCACATCGAACATATCTCGGTATAAGCCCCAATTAAAGATGGTTTGATCACCCAAGGGAAAAACATCGCAGTGGTGATATGCCTGTTTGAGCGTCCGCGTATAGCAACGCACCGACTGATCCGCGAACTTTGGTTGATAGCTGACAGCGCAAGTGTTTGCGGCGGCCTTTCCGTTCGTCACGAACCACTGTCGAAAACGCCTTCCCAGCGGCGACATAAAATACCCCGCGTGACGACGATCAAACAGCGGAATAGAGGATCGCCCGACCCTAAATCTCTCCGCGCCGGCAAATAAAGAACTGATGTCCGATACCGCCAAGATATCGAGGTCCAAATAAAGCACCGAGTCATATTTACCCAACTCCTGAGCACACAACGTTTCCGCTTTCAAAGTCTGCACGTCTGCAACCGATCGGCATTCCCGCGGCGGTGCAATTGGCTCAATCCCAGCAGGAGTAACATCGGGTTGATTCGTAATCAAGCGGATATCGCCGGAATGGTTGCCGATTTCTCGCACGTGGCGACACCATAAGTCAATCATTTCGCCGGCATCGCCGATTCGATCGTCATCGACTACGTCAAAGACGTACAACAGTGCAACGATACAGCGGTTCATCGTCTCACTTTCGTGGCTTTCCCGCCCCAAAGGGCAGCAGAAGCTTTCGGCTGAAAGAGGCCCAGAGCCGCCAGTCGGTAGGCTTCAATCTTACACCGCGACAGAACCAAGAGTACGCTTCAAGCCGTTGGCTGTTATTCCAATACGTGTTGTAGCCTAAGCTCCAGAACGCCATTCCCGCAGCCGCGTGCCGCAGCAAACGCTTCTGCTGCGGTGAAAACACGTCCTCCTCAGCGAGCTCCAGCATCAGCCGATATCCGTCCCGATAAGCACCGGCACGTTTGGCGACGTTTCTTTGCGAATCGTTGACCAAAGAAACATTTTGATCATGGATTCGGTAGTTGATGTGCGGTTCGGTGAAATACGCGACGCGTGCGCCATGGGCAGCCGCCTCGATACGAAAGGCATTGTCATCAACTAGCCGATAAGGACGAAAGCGGACGCGGTCCTTGATCCAGGGACGGCAAACTGACGCCTGCAGCCCCCCCGGGAAACCGTGGACGATGGAATGCCCCACTAGAGCAGCGTCATCGATCACGAACAA
>DNWZ01000524.1 GCA_003506095.1 Planctomycetaceae bacterium
TTTGATGGCAATTGCCACGTTTACGTCGATGCGTCGGCCGATTTGGAAATGGCGATCAAGATCATCGTCAATGCCAAGTGCCAACGGATGGGCGTTTGCAACGCTTGCGAATCGTTGCTCGTACACTCCGCCGTCGCAAAGACGTTTTTGCCTCGTATCGCCGCAAGTCTGAAAACGCAATCGATCGAAATGCGGGCCGACGATCGTGCCCTTTCGCTGATCGATGGCGGCGTGCCAGCGACTGAAGCCGATTTTCGTACGGAGTTTCTTGGCCCGATCATTTCAATCGCTGTCGTCGATTCTTTGGATGCGGCCTGCGACCATATCAACCGCTACGGTTCGCATCACAGCGATGCGATCGTGACCGGCGACTTGCGCGCCGCGGAGGCTTTTACTCAGATGGTCGACAGCAGCGCGGTGATGGTCAATGCCAGTACGCGATTTAATGACGGCAGCGTCTTTGGGCTTGGTGCAGAGATCGGCATTTCAACTGATAAGTTTCATGCGCGGGGACCTTGCGGTTTAAAAGAATTGACAACCTATAAGTATATTGTTCGTGGGGATGGTCATATTCGAGAATGATCGATGATCGAGTCTCATAACGCCTCTTTGGCCGAGACACCACACGCCGATTCGTTTCCAGGATTTTGCTTAGAACGTGTTTTAAAAAGGGGTCTGACCCTCTTCAGAAACACTAAAAATTGCAGTAAACTCGCCTGTTTTCTGAAGGGTCAGACCCCTTTTTAAAACTCGTTCTTAGGGGCAAGGATATGTCCGAAGACACAATGTCGCAAAGCCAGGTGGAAAACCTGCTGCGTGCTATGGAACAGGGCAACACGCCATCACCGGTCCCAAAAGCGACAAAAACCGAAGAGCCTGTCGCACCCAAACGTTCGGCAAATTCCGGCACCGTCGAGCCAGCCGCCGTCAATACGATGCGCCGCGGGTCAACGAAAGAACGCGTTACACCTTATGACTTCAAGCGGCCCGAACGCGTCGGCAAAGAACAAATGCGTGCGATGCATTCGTTACACGAGTCGATCGCACGAAACTTCGGCGCCGTCGTTTCTGGAATGCTGCGGACGATGATCGAAGTCAAACTGCTGAGCGTCGATCAGATGACGTACAGCGAGTTTGTCTTTAGCCTGGATAACCCAAGCTGTTTCAATATCCTGAACCCGCTGCCATTAGAAGGAAACTGGATTCTTGATATCGCGCCAGCACTTTCTTATGCCGTGATCGACCGCATGCTCGGCGGTGATGCCGAGCCCGGGGCGATGATCCGGCGGCCGCTAACGGAGATCGAAAACCGGCTTGTCGGGCGTATGGTCAACGCGTTTTTGGTTCAGCTTCATGATGCCTGGCGCAACGTTGTCACGCTGGATATTGACGTCGACCGCGTGGAGAGCAATCCGCAGTTGGTACAGATCGTTCCGCCTAACGAAGTGGTGATTCTGGTCTGCTTTGAAGTCACACTTGGCAAGAATCGCGGCATGATCAATCTGTGTATCCCATTCAACACGGTCGAACGATTCAATAGCCAACTTTCCAATAACGGCTGGGTCGGCTACGGCAAAACCAAACCGACGGAAGCGACACGACAAACGATCAGCGAGAATGTCGATGTGGCTGCTGTCGATCTGGTCGTTACGTTGGCTCGATCAAAAATCCGTACAGCGGATCTGTTCGATTTAAACGTTGGCGACGTGATCACCACTGAACAAGATGTGTCGTCCGCTTTGGAATTGTCGGTACAGGGTGTACCTAAGTTTATGGCACGACCTGGGGCGTTTCGCGGCAAAAAAGCGGTCCGAATCGAAGGCCTCATCAACCCGTGATGACTCCGGTCAAGTGACGCGCCAAAGGGCTGACTGTGCGTTTGGCGGTTTTTCCGACCTAGCGGACGGTCTGTGGAAAGCCGGAACTACCATTTTTCGGCGCTCGGTGGTAAGATGGTCGACTCCGATTCCTGTCCAACAGGTTTCCTTGCCCTCCCCCCCAAGCCCGATGTCAACCGGCGAGCCCTCTGTGCCGATCGACTTGACCCGCCGCCCAAAAAGGGGCCCATCGCAATGCACAACATCCCGCTGATGTCGCCATTCCACCGAACACTACGAGCGGTCGCTATCGCGATGAGCTGGGCTTTGATCACGGCAGTGATCAGTACGCCGTCACAGGCCGAAACAGGATCCGACAATGCCGTTACGTTTGAAGGCGACGTGATGGCGGTGCTGTCTAAAGCGTCGTGCAATGCGGGAACGTGCCACGGAAACGTCAACGGCAAAGGCGGTTTTTTCCTGTCGCTGCGAGGCCAAGATCCTCATTTTGATTATCGACAGCTAGTCCAAGCCGCTTCGGGACGGAGGATCAACCGGATCGATCCGGAAAAAAGTCTCGCCGTCGCCAAAGCGACCGCAACGATCGCCCACGAAGGCGGCAAACGATTCGATTTACAGTCGCCCGAACATGCGATCCTGACCCAGTGGATTCGCCAAGGATTGGTCGGTCCCGATCCATCGGGGCCATCCGTTTCCCGTTTGGATGTTACGCCAACGGATGAAGTCTTATGGATGCCCGATCATCAACGACAGCTTACCGTAACGGCGATGTTTTCCGATGGCTCGCACCGCGACGTCACACGCATGGCGGTCTATGAAACCAGCGATCCGCTTGTGGATGTTTCGGTTGACGGTGTGGTTCAGTTTAACAAGCCCGGAGTCGTGACCATCTTAGTGCGATACCTCGATGGCCAATCCCCAGTCCGATTAGCATGTCGAACGCAATCGCCAGATTTCGTGTGGAGCGATCCATCAGCTCATAACTTTATTGATCAATTCGTGTTCGATCGCCTGGAACAGTTAAAACTGAATCCCGGCGATTTATCCGGCGATTCGGTTTTCCTACGGCGTGTTATGTTGGACCTCTTGGGTGTGTTGCCAACCGAATCAGAATCCCGTGCGTTTGTTGCCGACCCATCAATCAACAAGCGTGCACGCTTGGTAGACGACCTGCTGTCGCGACCGGAGTTTGCCCAAATGTGGGCACAAAAGTGGTCTGATTTGGTCCGCAACGAAGAAAAAACGCTCGACGCACAAGGCGTGGAATTGTTGCATGATTGGATGAAACGACAATTTGCAAGCGATGTGCCGATTAATCAGTTTGTCCGTGATTTGATCGCATCACGTGGAAGCACTTATGAGAATCCGCCTGCGAATTATTGGCGAGCTCATCGAGAGCCATTTATTCGCGCTGAAACAACGGCACAGATTTTCCTCGGGATTCGATTGCAATGCGCAAAATGCCATAACCATCCGTTCGACAAGTGGTCTCAAGACGAATACTATCAATGGTCAAGTATTTTCGAAGGCGTTGATTATGAGATTGTCGACAACAAACGTCGTGACAAACTGGACGGCCACGAGTTTGTTGGCGACCAGATCGTCAAGGTGACCGCAGACAAGAACGTCAACAATGCCCGCACAGGCGATCCGGCGACACCAAAGTTCTTGGGCAGCGATGATGAGATTCAAGGCGACCGATTGAAGATGTTGGCCGAATGG
Organism: Planctomycetaceae bacterium; assembly: GCA_003506095.1. Classification (GTDB taxonomy): domain Bacteria; phylum Planctomycetota; class Planctomycetia; order Pirellulales; family Pirellulaceae; genus UBA6163. The sequence goes on from DNWZ01000524.1 coordinate 3,561, forward strand.
CTGACCCACCCCAATAATCGGATGTTTGCCAAGGCCCAAGCGAATCGCATCTGGTACCACCTGATGGGCATCGGGTTGGTTGACCCGGTAGACGATCTGCGACTGACAAACCCCGCTTCGCACCCCGAACTGCTCGACGCATTGACCGATCAATTGATCGCCAGTGGGTTTAGTCTGAAACAATTGATTCGAACGATCGTTCTATCGCGAACCTATCAACTGGCGTCTGAGTTCGCACCCGGCCAACTAGGCGAAGAAGAACAGTACGACCAACGCCTTTTCGCGCGTGCAGTGGTTCGACGTTTGACCGCCGAACAATTGCTCGATGCGCAATCTCAAGTACTCGGCTTGCCGGCTCGGTTCGAGGGTTATTCCTATGGAACCCGCGCCATTGATATCGCAGGCGTCGAACGGGTACGTCGCAAATTAAGCGATGGCGACGTTTTCTTGCGACAGTTTGGAAAACCCGAACGTCTCTTGTCGTGCGAATGCGAACGCAGTGACGATGCGACGCTGGGTCAGGCGCTCAGTCTTGTTGGGGGCGAGAGCTTGAATGCAAGATTGAGCCAGAACGATAATCGAATTGGAAAACTTTGGTCAGCATCCAAAGATCACCGTGCGGCGATCGAATCGCTGTTTTGGACCGCACTGTCGCGACCACCGACCGAACAAGAGACCGCCGCGTCGATCCGTTTGATCGAACAAACTGGCGACGCCCGAGGGACATTAGAAGATTTAACGTGGGCGCTTTTAAATGCGAAAGAATTGATTTTTAGAAATTAACAAATCATCCAAAAACAACGGCCGCCCTGGCGACTAAGCATCATAGAATCAATAAGTGACGCGTTTGAGCAGGCGAAATTTTGGCGAATCCCGCAATCCCGCTACGTCACTTGTTGTTCACGCGATGC
>DNWZ01000636.1 GCA_003506095.1 Planctomycetaceae bacterium
TGCAGCTTTTATTGTGCCTTCCTCCCGAGCCGAAAGAACGTGAACCCGTTGTAGCTCACACCGGTGATGTCAGAGGCCAGATTCGAGAGCGACCGATACCGTTTGCCTTCGTATTCAAAGCCATCGGTCAGCACCAACGCTCGAATCATCTTGCCCTTGTAACGTCGCTCCAGAAAGCTGCCAGGCGGCGGCAGACGGGGATCCCAATCGATGTAGCCGTCCTCGGCAGGCTGAACCCGGCGGGCACGCTGCACCACTTCTTCCCGCGGTGGGGTCACTCGCAGGTCCGACGTTGCCGCCAGCTCTTGGGCTTTCTGTTTCGCCCAGGGGCTCAACCCACCTTCATCGATCGCTTGCAGACGCCAACCGATCCGGCGAACTAGATATTTCTTGTGGCGGCTGCGGCACACGTCATCGAACAGCTCTTCGTACATCGCTCGCAGTTCATTGACCGTCTTGTCGTTCAGCGAAGCGACCGCCAATCGAGTTTCATCTTTCATTGGGGCACCTCTGTGTCTTCGTCGCGCCCCAAGCTTCCCTTTGCCACCTCGTCGGACCGACCGCAGTCCTGCTGGACCGCATCATCCGCATTCGCAAAGACTGCACGCCCGCGTCGCTGCATCGCGCGGACAAGAATCGCAGCGATCTTGCTGCGTCTGGAATCACACATCATTGAAACCCTCTTCGTTGGAGTGGAAGCGATCCGCGACCGAACTCGATCGCTCCGAAACCGCTTGAGACACAGAGAGCCTCGTTTCGCGACGCGACTCAAGCCGGTCACGCAGAGAGTTTTCAGAAGTGGCAGAAACAGATTCCATGCAAAAGCGTTTCCACCGCCGAACGCCACTGGCCAGCAATTCGGCAACCGCCAATCGCCGCTCCTGTGGCGACAGCTCATCCCCAACCTTCAACTTACCCACACACGCACCTCAGCAAGCACCAAGTACCGGAAGCGACCAAACACTCCCTCCCCGGTTACTTATGCCGCCGATTCCAAAACGCGCGCGTGAACAACCGCACCCAGCCAACCCGCCACCCAGCACCCCCGCGATCAGGTGTTCGTGCGCAAAAATCCGCCCGCCAATCCAGACTTTCGCGGCAAATGCGTTCCGTTAAGCACACCAAAATGCTAAATTGAGAGTGAAATGCATGACGTGCTTGGTCGGCGTCGGTCGCTCACAACTTCTCTGTTCGGTTAGGAAACTGACCGCCAGGAGTAAACTCCGAAAGCCGACGTTTTGCAGCTCGCGAAACGTCGGCTTTTTTCGTGTTTTCTTGGCATTTGCTGGCCTTCTCGGACTCTCTGGCGAGAGAGCTTCCGAGCGCTCGATCGCCGTTCTCGGGGTAATTTTGGAGAGAGAATCGGCCAAGACTCTCAGAGATCTCTGGGTTCTGGGTAATTCGCGTTCCGGCTCACTTAGGATTCCTTTTTTCACCTGTTCCGGCCCGGTCGGGACGGATGGTTTCGGAAATTCCGATTGTGGGTAATGCGCGCCCGTCTCACGGAATCGCATAGCTAAGAAAGGGAGTCGCTGGTGTTTGGCACCCCATTCTTGGCTCTTATACCTGATCCGACGGCTCGCATGGCGATTGCAAGCCAACGATGAAGGCGGACTGCGTCCGGAAACGATCGGCAAGGCACTTGGCTTGTCGGTCGATGCCGAAGCCCGAGTCACCGCGCCGCGCGAGAATCGCAACGTCCAAGTCGTCGCGACACCGCCGTCCGCATTCGTCGATTGGGATCCTCGCTTCCGCCCGCGTGCCGCACGTGTGGCCCAACGTTGCGAAGGCGAAGCCAACGCCGCCTTCGATGCGGCAGCCTACGACGACGCGACAAGTGGCCCCGTGGCGGCCCGCACGGGCCAACGCGAACAGAGCTGCCCGAGCGATCGCCAGGCTGCCGCGATTAGGTACTTCCCGGCGTTTAAAACGCTCCCCAGGGCCGCGGGAACAGCGGCCATATTAGACAGAGTTTGTTTTGCTTGTCCGAATGGAAATCGCGTTAAAATAAAAACAGTATCTTCCTTGATGCGTGAAACTGCCCAATGGCAACGCCGTTCCACTGCGGTTTTTTTCTCAGATATAGTAGTATCCACTTGGTATGTATCTGTGGCAAAAGACGACTTGATCGCGGAACGTTGATTATTCGTGTCTCGGAAGCGTTGACCGATCTTATCGAGCTGATATGCGACGTGCAAAGCCTCGCTAAACCCGATTCGGAGGACCAGTGAGTAACACCTGCAAACATTTAGCAATCATCGCACTCTTCACTTGCTCCGTTGCAAACGCAGACCTCTACACCGGTCATATTGCATCGCTCGAGTGGAAAACTCACTCAAGCGATGCCGTCTTGCTCGTCTCAGTTGATACGCAATCAGCCGACGCAGCGGTGGTAAAGCTCATCGCCGCCTTTTCCAGACCAGGCGATGTATTCACGACCGCAGAATCGGTGGTTCAGTCATGGAAATTACCGAAACAATATGGATTGCAAAAAGAATGGCGGCCAGATGGTGAGTGGTTGTTGTTCGTTCGCACGTGGGACGATAGCGAGCCAACAATTGATCACGTTGTATATCTTGCCCATCCGCTCCAGAAATCTTGGATGTCGGCCGTCAATACGGATGGACAGTTGCTCGTGGAAAAGCAGTCGATTCTTGCTGTCGTAAAAAGCCGTTTGGTTAACGGTGACAGAATGACCAGTCGCCAGAGACAAGCACGACCTTTAGTTGACCGTGGGAGTCATCAGTTAGGTGACGTGTCCACTAAGGATGGGCCTCTAAAGAGAGTTGCACCGTGGCTCGGCGGATTTCAAATACCCGTCGACATCCACACATGGGAAGGGGGGAGCGAAAGTTTGTTGGTCACGGGAATCACTGTTCCAGCCGACGAGTCATATCGCGACGCGTTGTTCGCCTATTGGACAACCTACCTGCAAGAGAGTCACGAATCGCAAAATCGCTTCAGGATCGGTTATCCAGTCTTCACGCTCATTAATTACCCCGATCAGCGGACTGAGCAACTATTAATGCGTCTAAAATCAGTGGACCAATACATGGCAGATGCTGAGACAGCTTTGGACTATCTTCAATTCTACGAATCCGAATTCGACGTAAATGATCGTAAGCTTATCGGAAGCTGGCTTCTAACCACGCGAACTCAGCGTTTTCAACTCGATTTGATGGATGACCACCAGTTGATGGCTCACCGACAACCAATTCCCTTTCCAAACCCAGACAAGCATCAACGTGAGTGGTTTGCAAAGGGGCGATGGAATCGGCACTATGGCCGGATACACATGTTCGCGACGAGCCTTAACAACAGCGACAACTTCGTGCGCCGCAGAGCGTCTCTTCCGTCGTTGGATCATCTGGACATTGTTCAGATTGCAAACGACACGATCACCCTTGACAAAGGCGTGGTACTAAAAAGAGCTAAGAAGCCGATCGAAATCCCAAATTCGTCATCTCGCTAAAAGACATCCACACCACTAGTTGCAACCAACCACCTAACCAGCCAACGACCGACCGAACCCTTCCCGTTTCATTTTCTCGCCTCGGAAGGGCCAAATATGCAGGTCGAAATGTGGTCGCTTGATCGAATCAAGCTTTACGAAAACAACCCTCGCATCAATGACGACGCGGTTGCTCCGGTCGTTCAAAGCATCAACGAGTTCGGTTTCCGGCAACCGATCGTCGTCGATCCGGACGGCGTCATCATCGTCGGCCACACGCGATGGAAAGCCGCTAAGCAATTGAACCTCGATGAGGTGCCGGTTCACGTCGCCAGGGACCTCGAACCCGAAGCGGTCCGCGCGTACCGGATCGCCGACAATCGAACCGGCGAGAAAGCACAGTGGGATTTTGACTTGCTGCGGATCGAAATCGGTGCGTTGCAACAATCCGGCTTCGATTGTGAGTTGCTCGGTTTCGACAGCGATGAACTCGCGACAAAAATTGTCAAAAATGTAGGGACATAGCACTTT
>DNWZ01000158.1 GCA_003506095.1 Planctomycetaceae bacterium
CCGTGTTCAACGTGATCAGTGCGTTCCTCGCCGACAACAACCAGCGATTCGTCGCTGAAGTCGAAGCGATGGAACTGTAAAACGTCGCTGACCGCTCCGTCGGTCAGGTCGATCAACAACGGTTGGGCTCCGGCCCAACCGTTCTCCTTTTTGACTGCCATCTCCAGCGAACGTGCGATGCCGGGTCACCGCTCCCCATAACGTCGACACACCGATCGCCAAGCCAAGCCAGACGAGTACTCAAGTCGGATACAATCCGCACCATGAAATCAGACAAGACGCTCCAAACGACAAGCAAGTTTCTAAGCCTGGTCCTTCGGCACCAGCCGGAAATCATCGGGATGCGGTTAGAAGACGAAGGCTGGCTGGCGATCGACGAACTTATCGCCAACGCGAATCAGCGTGGACACGACCTGACCCTTGAGTTGGTTCATGAGATAGTTGCCACGAGCGACAAGCAACGCTTTGCGCTAAGCGACGACGGCTTGCGCATTCGCGCAAACCAAGGCCACTCCGTCACTGGCGTCGATCTCAAGCTAGAAATGCAGACGCTGCCCTATACGCTTTATCACAGTACCGTCGCAGCATTCATCGACAGCATACGTGCGTAAGGACTTCAAAAGCGCACCCGCAACCACGTTCACCTCTCCGCCGACGAAGCCACCGCACACAAAGTCGGCTCACGTCACACACAACCGATCATCCCACAAGTCACCGCCGTTAAAGAATAATTCAGCTCGGGGCGTTTGATTTACTTCACTTTGTGACCCAAGCCAACAGACAAAACGAGTCCACGGGATCGGCCAACTCAATGTTTGGCGACTCGTGAAATTGATGAGTTACCGCTGGCTTTCGCAGCTGTTTGGCGTCTGGCAGATAGATCCCGTGCAATTCACACCCGATTGACGTTAGAACAGCACCCCGCTAGGGTTGATGTTGGGTTCCAGCAGTTGCCCATTACCAATTGAGGCTTAACCGTGGTCATCACACCAACTTTCTATACCCCCGCCATCGCGAAGCTCCTGAAGCTGGCGATTAGCAGTTAACCGCACCTGCTTTTTTTCGACGTGTGACCAAACGTGTCACGGCTTACCTGTAGCCTACAACCGTCGCATTTTTTCCAAAATGGGAGCGACACCTTTCGACTGCCATCGCGACTGCCTCATTCAAACCGTACAATGCTAGCAATTCAGCCCCGCCACGGACGGACAGCAAAATGATGCCTGAAATCTACCTCGATAACAACGCGACAACGCACTTGTCGGATTCCGTGCGCGCCGCCTTAAGGGATGCAATCGAGCAAGATTTGGGCAACCCATCGAGCGCTCATCGCTCCGGCGAAAAAGCTCGGCGGGAAATCGTTAGCGCACGTGACTCTGTGGCCGCACTGGTCGGCGCATCACCTGAGCACCTTATTTTCGGCAGTGGTGCTACCGAGCTGAACTACTGGGTGTTGACTCACGCAATACGGCAAAGCACGCACCCTCATTTGGTTACGACTGAGGTCGAGCATTCGTGCGTCCTTGAAACGGCGGCATTACTTGAAGCGACCGGTGTTCGCGTAACGCGGTTGCCGGTGGGACGCGACGGTCGAATCAATATCGAGCAGCTTTTACGTACAATCGAGCACGGAACGTCGTTAGTATCGATTCAGTGGGTCAATAACGAGACGGGAGTGATTCAGCCGGTTGACGAAATCGGCGAGATTTGTTCTGCGAAGGGGGTTCAGTTTCATTGTGACGCTGCACAGGCTTGTGGGAAGATTGAGATCGATTTTTCAGAAAGTGGTATCGATTATCTAACCCTTTCCGCTCACAAAATGCATGGACCGAGCGGAATCGGTGGCTTGTGCGTGAAAAACCGAAACGCGCTCACGCCGTTACTTCGAGGTGGCAGTCAGGAACACGGTCTGCGACCAGGCACAGAGAATCTTTTGGGCATCATCGGTTTTGGCGCAGCTGCGCGTGATCGAACAAGTTCACTAGAAGAGGCGTGCGATTTTACCACGAGGCTTCGTGATCGCTTCGAAGCTTTGGTACTTGAGGCAATACCGCACGTTGTTATCAACGGAACTACAAAATACCGGGTTTGTAACTCGACGAATTTAATGTTTCCCGGGTTGGACGGCGCGGCGATGGTCGCGTTGCTCGATCGGGCTGGCGTTCGCTGCTCACAAAGCTCCGCCTGCACCAGTAGCCGCCCTGAACCTTCCTACGTTCTGCGAGCAATGGGCTTGAGCGAAGAGGAAGCTTTCGCAAGTGTGCGATTTAGCTTCTCGAACCAGAACACAATGGCTGAAGCAGAGGCTGCTGCCGCAAAAGTTATTTCGGTATTTGAGCGTTTGTCGTGTTTTGAAGGACGCCAAACGGCTTTTGAAAAGTTGCATGGAGCAGTCAATCATGAAGTTTAGCGGTCACGAAACATTCCCCGTTCGCGAAGGGTGGCTTCACAAAGGCATGAAGCTAGTGTGCGAATCACCTGAGCTATTCCTCGACGAGGAAGTTGCAGACTATCTAGGCGTCGGTCGGAATATGGCTAAGTCCATACGACATTGGCTCTTAGTAACGGGCTTGGCCGAGATTGATGCCGCGCAGTCGCGTGGTCGCTCAATGCTATTGCAACCAACTGACCTCGGGCAACTTATATGGCAGCATGATCCCTACTTACTTAGTCAAGGAACATGGTGGATCTTGCACGCCAACCTTGTAAACAATTTTGATACCACGACGACATGGTCCTGGTTCTTCAACAACTTCAGTCACGATCGTTTTGATCGTGCAGTTTGTCTTGAGTCGCTGCGTCGTTTCATCGGGGCATCGCAGAAACGCGTGCCGAGCATATCGACAATTTCCCGCGATCTTGGCTGTATGCTACTCAGCTATGCTCGGACCGTCCCAGCCACAAACGATGACCCTGAAGATGGAGCCGACTGCCCTTTCCGAGAACTTGGATTGCTGAGCTATTATCGTACGTCCGGCTATTTTCATGTTCACCAAACGGCGAAACATATCCCGGCCTTTGTATTCGGCTACGTCGTCTCACTTTCGTTTCCCGAAGCGATGCGAGAATCACAAACAACGGACATCAAGCTGCAAGAAGGCGCTAGGAAAGCGGGCGGGCCGGGGCGTGTGTTTTGCCTGAATAGTGAAACGCTGTTTGAAACCGTTTCGCAGATCGAGCAAGAATCTGATCAATTCATTCAGATCGCAGGGATGGCCGGCGACCGCACCATCCGCCTTCACTGCATGCCCCCCGATGAGTGGGCGACATTGTTTTATGAAGCTAGCCAGGAGATAGTGAATGTCTGAAGGAAAGAAACGGACAGTTACGAAGGGCGTTGATGTCGAGCTATTCCTCCGCTCGATAAATATTGCCTTTGATGCGGACTACCCCGAACGCATAAGCCATTTTCGTCCAACAGCCAAGTGCGTGCCGTTGATTCGCGCCTTGCTTGGTAGCGAAGAGCAACGTTCGTTTTTCCTAGTTGCGCCTTACGGCTCAGGCAAGTCGCTTACCGCTGCTTACGCGGGACATCTGATCGAAAACAGCAAATCATCGAGCACTGTGCGGTTGGAAATCAATCGAAGGCTCGAGGCTGTCAGTCCAGAGCTAGCAGATTTTGCCAAGCGACGACGCGCGAGCGCCAAGCAGAAGGGTTTGACTCTTTGCCTGCATGGACATATTTCAAACGTTGGCGAACAACTGCGATTGGCCGCTGCGGACTCACTCAAGCGAATTGGTATTCGTCGATGGACGAAGCTTCTCCATTCGCAAGAGAATGGTGTGGCGGAAGTTATCAAGATAATAAGAAGCATTTGCGACGAAGCCGACTGCGATCGCATCGCGATCGTGTGGGATGAGTTCGGTCGACACCTAGAAGCTTTGGTTGCCGAGGGACGCGGAGATGAACTTGCGGAAATTCAATTACTTGCCGAGATTGCGGCCCGCACTAAAGCGTTTCCGATCACGTTTTGCGCTGTCCTACACCAAGGCCTTTCGCACTATGCATCCGGACTTCCGCAAGCGATTCGATCTAACTGGAAGAAAATAGAGGGGCGGTTCGAGACAATCCAATATATCGATGATAGTAAAGAAATCTATCGACTTGTAGGCGAAGTTCTTCAATCGAGAAGGCCAGCGAATGTCGAGGTTAAATCGACACAGGCAATCGCTACCAAATGCCAGGCGCTAGGTCTTTTCACCGACTTCAAAACACAAGACCTATCGACGCTGCTTACTTCCGCTTTTCCTATGGAACCAGCTGCGCTCTACCTGCTACCGCGAGTCTCTGCGAGAGTCGCACAAAACGAACGAACGCTTTTCAGCTTCCTTTCCAATTGTGATCTTTCGCGAACGGTTAGTGTTAGCGATCTATACGACTTTTTTGGTCCGGCAATGCGAGCCGACACAGCAGTCGGTGGGACCTACCGGCAATGGTTAGAGACCGAAAGCGCGATCTCCAAAGTTCCCGACGACGACAACGCCGTTAAGGCACTCAAAACAGCATGTCTGCTTGGCCTCGGAACTAGCGGTGCAAGGTCGCGGACAACAGTCGAACTAATGAAGTTCGCAGTCGACGGATATGAGCATAAGCATTCTGAAAAAATCTTGCAGGATCTCTTTGGCCGCAAGCTTTTGCTTCATCGGGTTCACAATGACGACGTTTCAGTATGGCACGGTACGGACCTTGATCTGCGTGGGAGGCTCGATGAAGAGAGGAGCAAGCTCGGGGCGGACTTCGACTTGGTATCGTTTCTGAACAAAGAGACGTTACCACCAATGTGGAAGCCTGTTGAATACAACGATACTCATTGTATTCGTCGGTACCTGCCCGGTTCCTACCTAACGGTCGATCAATTTAAAAACATTGAATCTTGGCTGATGACATCCATCGCGGCAGATAGCGATGGGCACATTGCATATCTGCTTGTAGACACCGAGGAAGATTTGATTCTGGCGGAGTCGGTAGCAAAAGACACGAAATCCGAAGAGCGACTATTTTTTGCCGTTCCGAAGGAGCCGCTTCCGTTGCGCAATGCCGCGATCGAAGTGAAGGCGCTGCAGCGCATGCAGCAAGACAGTGAGCTGCTCGAATCCGATCCCATCGCGCTGTCGGAGCTTAAGCAAATGACAGATGACGCGCTTGACCATTTGCAAAAACTCATTGATCGATTGGTGACACCTTCTGCTGCGGGGTCGAAGTGGTTCCACGGCGGTTGCCAAATCGATGCCACAAGCTCTCGGCAGTTACGGCAATCTCTGTCATTGATTATGGCGAAGGTTTTCCCGAAAACGCCAATGATCAACAACGAGATGATCAATCGACGCAAACCTTCGCCAGCCTTGGTCAACGCCCGCAAAAAACTAACGATGGCCATTCTCGAACGTCATGGCCGCGAGCGACTAGGCTTGGAAGGATTTTTCCCCGATCGCTCCATGTTCAACACTGTGCTTCTGCATACCGGTTTGTACATCAAGGAAAAAAAGTCTGAGCGTTGGAGCTACGCACATGAACAATCGCTTGCGGATCCGGGCATGAAAGCTGTTTGGGGGGCTTTTCGCAAGTTCTTAACTGAGCCATCCGATCGTCCCACGACGTTTAAATCACTCTTCGATCAGCTTCAGTCGCCCCCATTCGGCCTGCGAAGCGGCGTTATACCGATCCTTTTAGCGGCAGCTCTTCGGGCGTTTCCAAGCGCGATTTCGTTGATGCACAAAGGCAAGTACTTAAACGATGTGTTGCCATCGGACATTGAAAATATCTGCAAGTTTCCACGCGATTACCAAATCCTTGTTCTTGATATCGACGAACGGAAGCAGCAGTTACTGCGGGGGCTGTATAAACATTTCAGCAAGGTGGCTAATTATGAAATCGAGGAAAACGACTTAGTCCGACACTGCTTTGACGCATTGGAAGCATGGAAACATCAGCTTCCGCCCGCCGCGTTCACAACGGGACGGCTTTCGAAGGCCACCGACAGCTTTCGAGCAACTATTACCCGAGTAAACGATCCGGTGCAACTATTTTTTACCGAACTGCCGAAAGCACTCTAAAAACCGGTAGAGCAACCAAAAGCATTAATTAAGGCGGTCGAAGCGTGTGTTGGTGAACTCGAGAATGTTGCGTCATCATTCACCGAAAAGGCGAGTGAGATCGTGCGGGCCTCCCTGACCGTCGGTGACGAAGCGCTAGGCGAGAAAAGTGTACGAGCAATTGCAAGGCAGTGGGCAAGCTACTTCCCGGGCCAGTTTACCGAGAAGCTCAGTGATGGAGTAGCTAAAGGACTGCTATCGCGTATGTTGCTCGATTACGAATCTGACTCATTGCTGATAGACTCGCTAGCACATTTGCTTGTGAAAAAGTCGGTTCGACGCTGGGATGATAGTATGGCGGCTGCTTTTGATCGAGAGTTCACTGCTTACGTCAGCAAAATCGAGCATTCAGCTCGTACATTTCCGGCCCCAACTCCGCAACTACGGAAGGGGCTTTCACGATTAGTCCTTGGGCGAATAAAGCAAATGCACAACCAACTCTCTGATCTGGTAGGCGAAGACGAAGCCGCGAGCATGTTGGCGGAAATTAAATCAACCCGGGAGAAAGGCCCTCATGGCATCATTATCTGACGCCCTAAGTAGCGTTCGCGACCAAAGCGATAACACGCTGCACATAGTAAATATTTCAGGCGGCAAAGATTCGGCTGCATTGGCTGTTTATATTCGGACAAAGTATCCTGAGATACACGACACGGCAGAATACGTTTTTTGTGATACAGAATGCGAATTGGAGGAGACCGAGCAGTACCTAGAGAACCTGGAGTCGTTTCTGTCCAAAAAAATAAAGCGACTGAATGCGAGAGATAGCTTTGATATTCGTCTGAAACCCGGAAAGCGGAAGCCATTCGATGTCTTTTTAGAAGAGAAATTCGGCGGTTACCTTCCAAGCCCGCAAAGTCGATGGTGTACTCGCGCACTCAAGATTGAACCGTTCGAGAGATTCGTCGGGCAAAGAACAGCGTACAGTTATATTGGTATTCGTGCAGACGAAAACCGGGATGGTTATCTCGCGAAAAAACCACCGTCTTTGTCGAACAAGCAAAACATCATCCCCGTGTATCCCTTCAGGGATGACGGATTAGGGCTTGCCGACATTAAAATGCTCCTCGAGAGCAATGGGGTTGGGTTACCTAGCTATTATGAATGGCGTTCTCGCTCCGGGTGCTACTTCTGCTTCTATCAACAAATCGGCGAATGGCAACGCCTAAAGAAGAATCACCCGGATCTATTCGAGAAAGCGAAAGACTATGAGCGACTTTCCGAAGGTTTTACTTGGTGCGAAGGACGCACACTAGATGAGATTGCTGCGTTACCTGAGCAGCCGCTTCCGATTCTTGATGAGTCGAGTGGCTGTGCGATCTGCCACTTGTAAGAAACAGGCGTAACCATGTCATTGGATACACAAAAGTTTGGAATGAGCCGTTATTGGCTATCTGCTGCGCTGACGAAGCTTCCCAGCCATCCAGAGTTGTTTACTTCGGGGGCTCTCTGTGCGGCCAGAAAAACATTTTTGGCTGGTAAGAATCAAGTTGCTGCAATAAAAAACTGGCTCGTGGCTGCAGAGGTTGTTGCCACAACATCCAAACAGACAGTCTTGACCGATCTTGGCCGATTAATGGCCGCGAAGGATTCCCGTGCTGAGGCAGCGTGGACCTGGTGGCTGTTTCACTTGCATCTTGGTGCCAACACTGATTCGTTCCCTTACTGCACATTCTTCAAAGAGTATGATCCCGAGATCAACAGCTGGTCGAGTTTTGACGAGATCATTAAGAAACTGAACGAGTGCCAAAATGGGGAAAGCATCGTCGCCGAAGAGACCGTCAAGACATACTTTGAAGGTGTTGAACGCAACTTTCGGCCAACATGGCCAATTTATGGACTGGGCCTAATAGAAAGGAGGAGGGCTCCTGAAGAAAGCAAGAAAGAGCTTATACGAAGACGTTGTGTAGAACCAAACGACCTTATTATCCTGTATGCAGCATTGCTTTTTCAGCAGAAATTTTTCGCGAACCAAGCGACGGTGGAGGCAAAGAAGCTGATCGACCGCGGCCTGAGCCGCGTTCTAGGGATTAGCGGTAACAGCGTGCGTGTTGCGTTTGTCCGAATTCATCAGGACACGACGCTTGGACAGTTTCTGCAATACAGTCAGGCTGCAAATCTCGATTCGGTTCAGTTCGTCAAGAAGGGAGAGGACACACTCAAGCAGATCCGAACTCACACTTACGTTCAGGGGAGTGTCAGATGGCCGTAGAGGTGCGTTCAAGCGAAACCGTTAAATTGCTGAAACGACATCTTGACGAGAACTTGCGTTATCGTTGTCTTGTTATTCAAGGCAAGGACATCTCGTTACTGTCTCAGGTCTCAAACCAGGTTCAACATGCGTCGGAAGTTTTTGGACTTACTGTTTATGAAATGGATGCATTAAGTCAATTTGACGACATAGGTGCGTTGTCATGCGATGCGATGATCGGACGCATCAAGTCTGTGTCAGCAAAGCAGCCATTGTTGATATCAGGGCCCCTTCATTTTTTGGATTATTGGTCACCCTCCGTGAGGTCAGTTTTTTGGCAGTTCCTTGCAGCTTTTTCGAATGGCCCAGGCATAGTGGTGACAGATGTGTTTCGCACCGAAACCGTTTTTGGCCCCTTTCAGGTTGTCGAAGGTTTCTCTCGTATTAACTTTAGGTGTCTGAAATCTAGACTTGAATTTACCCAGGATCGATTAGCATGACGGCGTTACGCGAGTGGATTTCAGTTTCTGAAAACGAAAAGCCTTTCATTCATTTTGAGTCGTCTCTTGATGACGATCAGGTTGTTGCTGGATATGTCCCTGTCAAGTCGACTTTAGATGTTCTTTCATTCTTGAAGGATGCGACTGCGACACACGCTTCCCAAGGCAGAGCCGTTATTTGTCATGGATCTTATGGATCTGGAAAGAGCCGTCTTTGCGCCGTCCTTGCGAGGCTGTTTCGTGACGGTTTCGACAGTGAGTCGCTGCAACCTGTGTGGGAACGGCTAAATGCGAGAGGGGAGGGCCAACGTTTAGATAGTCTTCGGAAGACCATGGTTCCTGGCGGTGGTACTTGGCGTCCATGGCTCGTTGTCTCTGTCTATGAAGCGGGTCAAGGAGGATCGATTTCAAACTGCTTGATTAATGCAATTTTTAAAGCGGTTAAACGCGTTGGCCTTGATGAGTCCGTGCTTGGTGAGACAATTCACCGCGCTGCCGCTGCAAGACTGGAAGAAATGGTCGCGAACGGCGCGACTTATGTGCCGCCAACGGCTTCACCCTATTCTTCAGTCGAGCAGCTCAAAAGGGCACTAGTAGAGGATTCTGCCGACGACGCTCTGGACACATTTCGCGATTTTTATCGGACTACGACATACGGGACTGAGTTCGACGAGTGGGTCAGGAATTCAGGTGGAATCTCCCTCGAAGCTCACGATGTTTTCTGCACCGTTGCCGAGCGCATCCAAGCGTTTGGCTATGAGGGCATTATTGTTATCTGGGATGAGTTCGGTTTCTTTATCGAAGAGATGTTGCGTGGCTCGGATCAGGGAACTCGCAGTCTTGGTCGCGAAGCAATGAGCTTGCAAAACTTCGTTGAGCGTGCGTGTAGCAACTCGCAGCTCGGTCGCAAAGTCGTTTTCCTTGGCTTCACTCATGTAAGTTTATCTGAGTACGGAAGTCGACAGGGGCTTGGCGATGCAGATAGGGACCGATTGAGTACGGTTTCTGATCGGTTTCGCGATCCATCCATTCCGATTCAGTTGAGCGTCACGGAGAACGAAGGGTACCACCTGCTTTCGGGCATGATCCACCGAACGGAAGAAGGGAAGCGAATTTTCGCGAATCCTATCCCAAAATTGCAGCATCTTGCTACAAAGATGATGGAGCATTCGCTTTGGCTGCGTTTAGGAAGCGATCAATCATGCTACAACGAGATCGTTGCTCCTTGCTATCCACTTCATCCGGCGACGTCATCTGCACTGTTGCTTCTCTCTGATCAGGTGGCCCAACGAGCCCGTACCACGTTCTACTATCTCCAAAATCGCGAGAATGGCGGTCTCGCGTCGCTGCTAGAGAAGAGAAGAGTTGAAAATGTGATGAATATTGGTTCGCAAGAGCTAATTCGCATCAACGATATTTTCGCCTTTTTCAGGGAGGCGATTCGTGAAACCAAAAGGCAGGTTCTTGACCAATATGAGGAGGCAGTCGCGAGATTTCCAGGCGCAAATGAGTTTGAAATTCGTGTATTGCAAACAACGCTTGTTTTGTCCGTGATTGCCACACCTGCGATGGCCCCCACAACTAATTTCCTCAGTCTTTGCCTGTGTGATTCCACCGAAAATGAAGCTACCGCACGACCGCTTCACGAAGCACTGAAACGACTCAACGATGCATCTTCGCTGTGGAAGAATGAAGCAACGAACGTCTGGGGATTTGTCGGGTCACAAGGACTCACAACTGGCCTTGATGATGATCTTGACGCTGAAAAAGCGCTGATCCCCGCGACCAAGGGAGCCGCTGAGCTCTTACGTGAATCGATCGATGTTCAACGAGAAATAATCGATTTGATTGGTGATTTTGATCTCGACCCCGCAGCGAGCGGCATTGTTCGCCGTGTCGGAATTAATTTGCTCCCTGCAGAGGACAGCGATCTCGAGAGAATCTTGGCGAATCATCCTGTAAATCCGGCAAGAGACAGCTGCTCCGAACCTTGGCGATCCGCTAGGGTATTCCTCTTGGCGACTGACAGTGAGCCGGAGCTTGCCTCGTGGCGTCAAGCTATTACGCAGATAGCAGCCCCCAATTACTATTTTGTGGTGCCGCGAGGTCCGCTTGGGATTGACCGAGAATTGGTACGGGAGCTAATGGCGGCTAGGAACCTACTTGAAAAGACGGGACCGGGCACCCATGCCTACGAGGTGCTTGAGGGAAGACTAACAAGACTTAGAACAGAGTTGACTACGAGATTTGGCAAATCATTCGGTAACGAGGGACTCGGTGCTGGAACAACGGTAGTTGTACGGGGTGGAGCGAGTGAGACTACTCTTCCAATTTCATCATGGAATGAACTGCTTCCCGCGATCTCTGTCGATCTCGACAACAGTTTTACGTCGCAGATTCGTGTCCGATGTGGCACCTTCAATGAGTGGCGGACCGGCCAAAGCCTTTCAGCAATTGAAAAAATCGTAAAGCGAATTTTGCGATTTAATGACACTCCAGATTGGCAGTCTGCATTTCTAAATTTTGCACTAAACTCTCAAGAAGCTGCAATTATCGATGGTGTGTTGGTCGAGAATATGTTGTTCAAAGAAGACCCGCTTACTAAGGAATGGTCACTCGCAACCGTCGATTCTGATACCAAGATTGAAGCATTGTTGGAGACTTTGCGTTTCTTCCAAAAGGGCGGCAGTGGAGATAAAGAAATAGCAAAGCTATTTTCGAGATTGATTAACCCGCCGTTTGGAATTCCAAACGGAATTATTCCACTTCTGATCGCTTTGGTAGCGAGGAGTGAAGGATCAAGAATCGTTTTCTATGCAGGTCCCCAAAGCCAGCGAGTAACCGACGCGCAGCTTTCTAAGGCCATCGCCGACATGGGGAAGCAGCCCACCCAATATCGTGCCCGATACAATAAGCTTTCGAATAAGCAGCGGCTTGTCTTTTGCGCAGTTGGACCCGAAGTTGGAATAAATTTTACTGACAAGGTTCTTCGTGGTGAGGCGTTTTACGAACAAGCCGAGATGGTTCGTGCCAAGCTTCGAGACTGGATTGCACACCTTCCTGAGGTTGCAGTTCAGTCCAAAACGCTCACTGACTCACAACGTCACTTAACTCGCCTGCTTCGTCAGCCAATCCCGCCTCAACTGTCTCTACTTGCCGATTGCTTAATCGAGTTCTTTAGCGAAAACAGTGACGCATTGGAAGAGTTACACGGCGCAGACTCGAAGACGCAAAAGTTTTCCGCTATGTCAAAGCATTGGGGAGACTACCGTCTTGCGATTGAGCGGTACGTTGACGGCGTTCGGGCGCCCCTACATAAAATAATTCGCGAGCTAACAGGAACTGAGACGGCCGAAGATGAAAGGGCACCGTCCATGGTTACTGAGGCGATTGGGTTTGCGCGTGGTCAGTTCGGGGAGGATTCAATCTTTGGTAGAACTTATGAAAACTTGGTGCGGGAGGGTGGGCCGGAAAAAACGATTGAAGATGTGATTGGCGTCATCACGAGCAAGCGACCTGAGAATCTGACTGAAGAAGATTATGGTAAAGCAGCCGGGTTCCTCGAGATTACAGCGGAAATCCAGAAGGGCGAAGTGTCGAGGCGAGAGCGTCAAGAGTTTGAGGTCGCAGAGCCGAATGGAAATCGCAACCGTTTCATTCGAGTTGAGAATCTAGAAGCTAGTAAATGGATCGAAGCTAAGCTGCACGAATTCGCCCAGCTTTTTTCTTTAAGCAGTGAAACAGCTAAAGCGATAGCGATCGAAACAGTTTGCAACGTAGATATTCCTTCGTGTTCAGTCGCCGACCAGAAGGATGAACCTTCATTATCTCTGTTAAATGCTGATGAATTAAGTAATCTAGATAATGACTAAGATTCGGCGGAGCATTAACGCATGAGGAGCTTCGAATGACCACCGGTGACCCAATAACTTTAATTTTCGATCCGTTTTCGATTGCTGAGAAGCAAGGGGAGAGAGTGTCGGGGTTGAAGGCCGAGCTACTTGCATTTGAGGAGATAAACGATTCGTTGCGCCGCAACGAAGTTTTAGAGACAGTCGTCCCTAAGGTTTACATCATTCCGAGCAGCAGTATCGAGCACTTCCGAACTTATCGCGAGGTAAAGGGTGTCAATATCCAAACGGTAACGCCGCGATCCGTTATCGGAGAACTTCTTCAATGCGAGCCACCAACATGGTTAACCAACGAACAAATAGAAGATTTACACTTGCTTCAATATCCAGCGCCGGAATCATTATTCAATGATGATTGGGAGGCGACAATCGCTTCATGGCTTATCCCCGGTATCGAGCGGGCAGCAACGCTTGAGCAATGGCTCCGTATCGCTTCGTCTGCGGAGGATCGCTTCGAACGAGATTATGGTTCCGGCCCGGTAAGCCTGTGGATACAAAGGCAGTTCTTGGAATTGGCGGTCGCCACTGATGAATTAGCAACTCATGATTTTGCGTCGTCGCTTCAAGCCGAACTCATTCGAGCCACGTCGCCAGTGGCTTTTGCCAAGAAGTGGGTGCGGTACAAAGCAATTTTGCCGTTGACAAGCCCCGCGCTCGACAATCCGATTCGCATTCCGTCTGCCGGATCGCAGGCAATCTCTGTTCGGGACCGTCAACTGGCAGGTCGTTTGCCTTTGATATTTCCGTTACCGAGTACGATCAACGAAGACGTAAGCAAGCTGTTCTGTCATGCAATACGCAGGTCACGGCTTAACGAAAAGCATCGATTGAGCGAAGCAGTTCTTTCCTTAAATGCAATTTGGCCGGGAGTAGCAGAAGAGATTCGAACTTGGCTTGAGATTTACCCGAAGGGGCTTAATCATGCGGCGTCCCAGCATCTTAGCAAGCTACAAGGTTTTGAGTCTAACGAATCAATTCGCAAAATCGTTGATCGCTTTCGACCGCCTGATCCGGTTCCAGCCTGGCCAGGCTTGACTGACAATCTTGAGGCTTGGGTTCATAGCTATTCAAAATACATACGAAGCTGCTTCCATCGTCGTGATCTAAATGAAGCGGATGACCCGGCTATAGGATTTGGCCGCTGGCTCAAAGATCATGCGACGATTTGTTTCGATCACCATCGACACAGCTACTTTCGAGTCGCACAGGCAGTGCAGCAGGCACTGACAGCTGAACGGACAGTTTTCTTGGTGATGATCGATGCATTGCCGATCCACCAATCGGATGACATGATTGGATTCCTATCTGACAACCTCGGCGAGCAGCCAACGAACAGCTCATGCCTGTTCGTTCCACTTCCTACGGTGACGGAGGTTTGCAAAGAGGCGATTCTGACTGGAAAGCTTCCGTCAGAGTGTCGCGGCGACTTAAAATCCCAGTTGCAGCAGCGATACAACCTATCTGAGACTGAGATACACCTCTCTGGAAATTGGAAGGATGCCGAACGATTTCAAAGCACTGCGGAGATCAAGTTGGTTGTGTATCGCGATAATCGACTTGATGATCAGCTCCACAAGCTGGCGAGTTATAGTGCGATGGCAGAGGATTCAAAAGCGGTGTTTATTCAGCTTTCTCGTCTGCTAAAGCGATGGTCGGACGATGTTAAATGTATAACGCAGAAGCCGCCATTAATTTTGGTTACCGCGGATCATGGCTATACTTTTGGGCCATCGTCTGGCGGTGAAACGATGGGGCATCGAGTTCTTGATGGCGCCCATAGATGTATTGTTGTCGATAGCCCTATCTCTGACTCGGATGCAGCGGATGAGTCAATCACAGTGATCGACAAGGAAACGTTTCGCTTGAAGGACTCATACATAGCAGCTAGCGGGCGGTTCTTTGGCCGCGGAACAATGTCCGGCTGGGCAATGTCGCATGGTGGGTTGCTGCCAGAGGAAGTTATTGTTCCGTTTGTCGAGTGGTTTGGGGATGAGGAACTAACGCCGTGGCCCTCTGTCAGCTTTCCTGAAGCGGGCTATGTCGACCGTGGTGTTTTTCGTTTTTCAGTAACTTTGAAGAACTCGAGAAGTGTGCCGACAACTTCTTGCACTTTACGTATAGGCATTGCGGGTGAGGTTGCAGAAGTAACGGAAAAGCTACCAGCAATGTCGTGCGGTGATTCGACGAAATTAGACATTGTTCTTCCGTTACGAGACACATCTGATTGCGATACGGTAGCAATAGTCGTTACGATGCGCGCCAAAGAACGCAGGACAGGAGAGCTGATTGATAAATGCAACGATTTCATTGTACCAAGAAAGAAGTTGCTTGTCGAAAAAACGAACGACCAAGACGACTTCGAAAATATGTTTTAATTTGTAGATAAACAACCAATGACTGACCAAGCTGCATTTGATGAAAAGGTTCGCGATGTTTTTCAGGAGTTCGCAATTGACAAAGCATTGACCCGTCGGATGGGTATATCCGGCGACGATCGTCATGTACCGTCTTACGTGATGGACTGGATTGTCACTCGAAAATCTAGGGGTAGCGGATCGACCGGAACGCTTCAGCAACAGGTTCAAGAATTCATCAAAGCTCATCTTCCAGCGAAGGGTGATAAGGAAAGGGTTAAGTTCCGGCTTAGCCAAGGAGAAGAGCTGACAATTCTCGATGCGATTACCGTCAGAGTAAAACTTGGAAAGCAAATCGAGTACTTGGCCACAGTCCCTTGTCTCGACGAGAACAACGTGCAAATTGATGCGTCGATAATTGAGCAAAACCAGGGATTGCTACAAGGCAGCACTTGGGGCGCGACTCGGTTGCGTTATGACGACAGCGGGGACACTGGAGGGATTCGCATCATCGACTTCAAGCCGATGCAAACTGGACGTGTGTCTCTCGACGCCTTCCTCGATTGTCGCAAAGCATTCACCGTCGAAGAGTGGATCGACTTGATTGTTCGCACGATGGGGTATGAGCCGACGCAATATGGCGAACAAGAAAAGCTGTGGTTGATCTGCAGACTGATTCCGATAGTGCAAAGTCGCGTTAACATGATGGAATTGGCACCGCCCGGTTCCGGAAAGTCATACGTCTACAACAATATTAGTCGACACGTTTGGCTGACGGCCGCAGAGATCAGCCCTGCTGTTCTATTCTACAATCGTCAGAGCAGACAGCCTGGGTTGCTAACACGCTTTGATCTATTAGTGTTGGACGAGGCGCAGTCGATTCGTTTCTCAAATCCGGCGGAAATTCAAGCCCAGCTTAAAGGATACCTTGAACAAGGCGTCTTCACTCGCGGTGATTGCACAGCAACAGCCGAATGTGGCATGATGCTTCTGGCCAACATTGGTTTGACTCAAGACGAGAGAAATCAATACTATAGCGGAAAACCGAAGTTCCTTCCGGCTAGAGCGGATTTTATCCGCAGATTGCCCGATATCTTTCTTGAATCCCCACTGCTTGATCGTTTTCACGGAATCATCCCAGGTTGGGAAATTCCGCCGTTTGAAACCAGTCAACAAGCAAATGGTTACGGGCTAAAGGCAGACTTTTTCGCAGAGGTTTGCCATTCGTTGCGTTCGGCATCCCATCTGACTCAGGATGTACGTGCAAAGCTTCGGCTTTCAGGTGGTAAGCGAGACTGTACGGCAGTGGAACGGATGGCGAGCGGGCTAGCAAAGTTGCTACTCATCGGTCCGGACCACCAACGGTTTTACGAGCTGGTTGTGCGTCCCGCTAAAGAGTTGCGTCGCTTGGTTCGCACCCAGTTACATCAGGTAGACGCGGCCGGATACTCCCCAGAATTAACGATCAGAAGTCCGGAATCCCAGCCAAAACTTGGCCGCATGGGTAAATATGATCTACTTGAAGAGATCGCACGGGGTGGAATGGCATGCGTCTACAAGGCACTAGATCGCGAGACGCGTGCGATTTCTGCTTTAAAGAAAGTGATTACCACTCACGTAAGAGCAAATGAGGCGTCGATTCAGCGGGAAGTTGATATCTATATGCGGATTCAAAATATTACGTGTCGGCATTTGCTCTCAATTATTGACGTATTTCGAGAAGAAGACACCTATGCACTCGTAACGGAGTATGCGGACGGCGGTAGTCTTTGGGAATTGATTTTTAACGAAGAAGACAAAGATAATCCTCGCATACTTTCGCCTTCTACAGCTCGCGATATTGCGCTTCAAATTACCGAAGGCATTCGTGTTCTACACGAGCACGGTATTGTACACCGTGATCTCAAGCCGCAAAATATACTGCAATGTGATACGACTTGGAAAATCGCCGACTTTGGAATTAGCAAGTTTATTAGTAAGCCCGTAACCGGATATACATTTCAGGGTGCACACACCATGCCATGGGCGCCACCGGAGCAGATTCAAGGAGCACAGGCGCACCCATCGGCAGATATTTACTCTCTTGGTAAAATTATAACATTCTTGCTGACTGGTAAGCCTAATCTGGAGAAAGATGAGAGTTTAGAAGATCACTGGGCTCAGATTGTTACTCCTTGTGTGGCAATTGATCCTGACAATCGTCCAGACGTCTCCTTGGTTCAGTCTCGTCTGCAAGAACTCAATATTTGATCAATCAGAGTGTCGCTTTTTAACCAAGCGATGCCCTCGCATGGAGAGTTCTGCTTTCTGCAAGCGCATGGCCCAAACGCTCTCCAACTCGCGAGCGTCCGGGGCAGGGAGAAGGCCTAGTTTTGCTTCTTGCTTGGTTAGAC
Source organism: Planctomycetaceae bacterium (assembly GCA_003506095.1). GTDB lineage: Bacteria > Planctomycetota > Planctomycetia > Pirellulales > Pirellulaceae > UBA6163. The sequence goes on from DNWZ01000158.1 coordinate 17,443, forward strand.
TTCTGAATAGCTTTGCTTTGGGATGATCAATTTGCAGAAGCTCATCCTTGCGGAACAACAGCGGCGGGTCTTGCCAATTCGAGTAGTCGAAAAAGTCAATCGATAGCGTTGGCAGGCTGACCTTGATGCGTTGACGAAGCGGTGGGTGGGGCAGCTTATCAAAGTCTGGATATGCAACGTAGCTGACCTTGCCTGAAAAACGGTGCAGCTTGATCACATTCGCTTCATCGATTTCACCGACCAATGCTCGTGCGCAGCCTTCGTAGATTCGAAGTAGCGGCTCAAGGCAGTCGAGCGAGCTACGGTGCAGGATCAGGGCGTTGTCCACGAGCTGTCCAGTCGTTGCGCGTTGACATGCTTTGTCGATTGCATCAGGATCGCCTACACGGAACAGCAACGCATCGGCGCGACCACATGCAATCTTGTAGCCTCCAAGGAATGCCTTCACGTCGTGTTGGATGGTCACCGGCAATTGTTGAAGCTGTGGTCGCTTCTTAAATCGAGATAAGGCGAGGTAGACGAGCAAATCCTCGGTTCGCTTTTGAGCTATTTCTTCCCATGGAGATGCATCTGTTACCTTTTGAATAAGTTTGAAGGCACGATTGAGCGACCCGAAACGCGCAATGATTTCTTCTGTTTGTTCAAGCTCCTCCGCGGCAGGAATGCGACCGTACTGGGTTAAGCAATCCATGAACGGCTCGAGTACATCTTGATTTTCTTCGAACAAGACTTCCGAGATTCGGCGTCGTGGTACCAAGATTCGGCGGTGGTACCGGCTGGCAATGAACTGTTGCTTTGCCTTCTCGTCCTTGAAGATGTAGAAGACGCCGGGGGCTGCTGAAATGGCGTCTTCGCCAAGCTCTGATTCGAGATACAGCCGAAGCTCGTGCTGGGTGTAGTACTTCTGAAACGTCTGGCGTGAGGTCAGCACACCGTCGCCGAACTTTGCCTGCTCTTTGTCGGGGGCCGCGAACTCGATTTGCGCCGCCACGGTCAGTAAGCCGTCACAGAGGGACCATGCTCTGCGAAGTGCCTGAGATCGTTCACTAATGTCTTCAATTACGTTCAGCACGTAACTCAGGTTGACGATCTCGGCCCGTTTAACCTCCGCTGTGGGGCGAAAGGTTGGATCCCAGCCCGCGCATTTGACTTCCATGCTCTCAAGCAAGTCGAGATCGCGACCGTGACCACATCCGTAGTCGAACAATGTTTTCGATTTATCGAGCAGACCGTCCCTAAGCATGCATTTCACGGGAAGCGAAAAGCTGGGGCGCTTAATTGCGGTGCGATGTCGCTCAATCTTTAGCGGCATGTCTTCAGTCACAAACGGTATCCTCCGTACGGAATGCGATGTCGCCAACTGCGGCGAACTAGTATAAACTACCGCAAAAGGCGATATTCTAGCGAGTTTTGCGTGCGACGACGACGTGGTAAATGGGCCCGCGTCCATGAGACGATATCGCAATCAATCGCTACGGAACGGAGGTAGTCGAACGCGTTCGCTGATTGCTGTTGTTTCGGCCAACGTATCAGGTGTTCAGTCAGAGGACATACCGTCTGGCACTTACGATGTTTAAACTGCAGGAAAGCGTTACGAGACGTTCAAGATACAACTTAAGGCCCCTCTGGTGTTTACCTCGCTTCAGCTGCTGGGATGGGAGAGGTAGTGAGCGGATTTCAATTCGGTTGGCGTGGCGGCTTCTCGGGCCTCAATTGGATTCAAGATGATTAACCTCCCCAAACGCTCGCGACGTTTCGGTGTCGGCAAAGAGATTGGCGGTGCAGTCTACGTCCATCGTTCGTATTTGGAGCTACTTCCCAAAATTGCATTCGAATGTTCGACGCTCGTTTCTGATATGTCGACAATTTCCGTAGTAAAGTATTCGGAGAGAGCAACGACAGTCTCGTTCATTGACAGCCCAGACTTTGACGACGCGAGCGAACCGATTGTGGGCGATCTAGAAACCGTTACGTTCGACGGCAAGGTTTCCAAGCGGGCCCAAATGGCAGATCCATACATCTACCATCACAAATGGCTATTCGTTAAGGACGACTACTTAGGGTTTGACGTTGAGAGTAGCAAGCAACGTTCGCGGTCTTGGCTTCATTTGGACGGTATTGATAAGAAGCGTATTGGCCGTTTGTCGTACTGGACGGAGCATGTTGTCCCTCGCATCGGATCCGCCAGCGCGGAGTGGCTGTCTAGCCGAGAAATGGCGGCCTGGTTACACGTAAGCGATTGCGAGCTTTCGCACCTGCGTCAGATGGGAAAGCTGAAGTTTGAAAAGCGTGGAAGAGCATTTTACTATCTTGCCGACCGCAACTATGTTAAGGAAACGTTAGATCAACCCCCAACCTAAAAATTATCCGACAAAACGTTTCTCCCGATGCCATGCAAGATTTCTTTCAACGGGCCACAGCTTTTTGTCTCTCGGTAGCTTTAATGGCTGTCCATGCAACGACGCCAACGACTGCTGCGTCGGGCAATCTTCATCGAATGCGTTTTTTGCGACAATCACGCGGTAGTCGGCGTCGATGCTCCACAATCCGAGGTCGAAGAGCCAATGGGCGTTTTTGCAGAGCGCAATCCCGTTTTGCGGATCGTCGTTTCGTGACTTGGCGAATTGATGAATGTGAGCGGCGTCGACGATCGAATGACCGGTGATCGTGGTGATACGGTATCCGGTCAGTGCGCAGGTGTGACAATAGGCGGCGACGACATCGACACGGAAGCGAGCTGTGCGGCCGGTTGTACGCGATGCCTCGTCGGCATCCGAAGTCAGTTTGTCTGTTGGAACAGTTTCGCTTGGCGGCTCGATGCCGGCTAATTCGTACAGTGCGACTTGCTCTGCATGCTCAAAGTAGCTGGAGATCAAGATCCGCCCGGCAAGTTGCCGGAAGTCTGGCGATTGCAATGCGTCAAAAAAGTCGCTTGATAGCCGAATCAATGTTGTTGTATCACGGTGACTTGAATCCGTTCCGTCGGACTTAAGTGTGGTCCAAAGCTTCGATGACCGCGTGTGATGGAAAGGGAGCCGAATGTCCGGTGGTTGTGATCGGCGATGTGCGACAATGGACCAGTACACGGAAAAGCGAAAGGCAAGTTCCGGTGTCAGCGGAAGGTCCCGCGTCGTTAAAAGGCCCGATTCAGCAAGTTCCAAAACGACTAGTAGCAACAATGGTTTGTGCGGCGCCACGCCTTTCGCCCTGTCGATTCGGAGTTGCTTCAACTTTTTGATGATGGCGGCTTGGCAATTTGTCACGAAAAAATCTCGCTTCGGGTTACTATGCTTTCTTCAAATTGCGTATCTTATGAAAATTCAATGCGTGCTGCAGCGGCATGATGTTCAACCGAAAGCGCACGAAGGATCTCCGAGTCTTTTGATGAATAGCGTTCTCGCCCCCTATCATCGAGCTGATTTCGCATGGGGCAGCTAGCCAATTTCCTGCAGGAATCGTTCTTGGCCCAGCCGCCGTCGGGTTGGTCGTGTCAACGCGAGACTCGCGTATTAAGCTCGGATTTTGAGCAGTTGCTTGGGTACAGCCCGCGGGCGGATGTTTGCCTGGAGTCGGAGGATGCGTCGCGGCGGATTTGGATCGAGTTCGAAATCAGTCGCGCTGATCCGGTTGCGAATCATGCGAAGTTTGCGACCGCTCATTTGTTCAAGCCGTTCAAGACGTCGGACACGTTTGTGTCGATGGTCAGCTCGCACGTCGCTCGCGGCCGACGAAACTTGGCTTCGAATACTGTCCACTTGCTTCGCCACGTAGGCATCTCGGCTTTTCAAACCGTTTTGCTGCCGGCCGTTGAGCCGGCGGAGATCAAACGGCTTAATCATTCGTCGCTCGATGCTCTCCGCTGCAGCAACTTGGACGTTCGGGGCGAATTGTCTCGCGTCTTTCAAATCGTTGATCCAGTGATCGACGATGACGGACACCGAATCCACTTCGTATCAGAATTGTTCGACGTCATTCGCAACCTTCACCGTTGGAATTCGGAAGTCGGCACCGCAGAGGGCGCATCGCTGTGGAAACGCCGAACCGTCACTTACTTTGTGTTCGATCCGGTCTCAAAGCTNNTGCGTCTGCTACTGGACTGATGAACCTGCAGACCTATTGCAAGCTCGATGAATCGGATCGCCGATTCGATGGCAACCGCGCTCGCACGCATCTGATGAACAATCTCGGGATGAATCTAGTGACGCCAGTCGAAATGCCCGCGGTGGCATCGGCGTTCGATGAATGGCTTTCAATGCATAACGCGTCGATTAAGGTTCATTCGAAAGGTTCCAAGTTCTTGATTCCACCGACATGGTATCGCTAGACGCAACCGCCAGCTGGGGCGCCTTGCTCCTTGTAGCTTGCCGCTGGTTCACGATAGCATCGTTTTTCCAATCAAATCAAACCCTTTCTGGCGAGAGCATAAGGGCGCACCCCACGGCAAGTGTCTAGCGTGCTCGCTGCTCAATTCTCCAGAAAAGCGTCTTGTGCTGTTTTCTTCCTAATGAAATGAAAACCCCATCCAAGTAACCGTCTGGGCATTTGCAACGCGCACGCTCACGAACGAAGTCGGCAAACTCTGGCTTTGCAATCAGTAATGCTGGATCTCCGGCGCTGGTTAACGCCTCGTGCTTACCAATGTCAACATTCAGTTTCGTTCCATCGTCTAGCAGAACAATCCCGGTAAGGTAAAACGCTTGAGGAATGAGCTGAACTTTAGGTTCAACTTCAATGATTGCCTTTCGATTATGCTGCGAATCCGTCGGTGCGCCACTGCAGGCTTTGCTGGTATTGCAGCACCGTTGCGGCGGAGCGTACGCGGCCAACCGTACTGGTAAATGTTCCTGCTTGTTCAGATAACGTTTGCTGCGGTCGCTGATTTCTACAGTCAGTAGTGCTGCGTCCTGGACGATGAAAGTGAGGTGACTGTGTTTGAAGTAAAGGGTATCTTTTCCATGTCGCTTGAGCCGAGTCTTGTGCTTTCGATCGTACGTCTTTTGCCGTATGGTCTGCGCGAAGAACTCAGCGATTTTTGAATCGACCGTAGCGGGATCGAGTTCAGTGTCGGGATAAATGCGTCCCCAGCGTTCGATGAACCGCTTGCGCGCGTGCTGGGTAATTCCGATGCATACTTGTTTCCCCTTGCTGTTGGTGTAATGCAGCCGAACGGGGCTTTTTTTGGATAAATCAGCTTTCTCCATGGTCAGTACTCCGGTCTTAGGAAAGCGTGACCGCCGTTAAGTAAGGAATGGCTAGCGAATACCGAAGTGAGACAGTATCGCTAAGCTGTTTGACACGTTTGGTCACAACCGGCTGATTTTTTGACAATTTTTTTCAACCCACCAAGACATCAGACTTCATGGAAACGCCCCAATACACTCGCCCAACCAATGCAAACCCGCTGTCACCTGACGAGAAGGCCAGATTGCTGCGGGAGTATTTTGCACACTACGAAGACGTCGCCCGACAGGAGCCCGGCCAGCTCAACGTGAAGCTCGAGCGAGCAGCGATAGCCGAGGTCCTGGATCAGATTGGCGGGTTGCTACTGGAACGTTCGCGACAGTTGGCGTCTGGTCCCGGGCCAGTTCGAGATTTCCTCGATGTTATGACACCACCGAGCTGCTTGCAGTCGCGGCTCCCTGATGATTTTCGAGCATTTTGCCTTATCTTGAACGGTCTGAAACAGTGGGTTGCCGCTGAATCCGCGGCCACAGATCGGTATCTGCTCGGCGGAACGGCCCGCAAGCAATGCCGCCAGATGGCCGACCATTGCCTTGTCACTGGGAAGCCCTTGGAGGCGAGAGAGGTCGAACTGCACCACCCGGCAAGAGATGGACGACCGCCTATTCCCCTTTCAAAAGCCGGGCACGCCGAAATTGAGTCTGCAATTGGAAATACCGCTAATCCGATTGATAAAACGCTCCGAGCGTTAAAACGTCAAGGTAACCGTTCCTGGGTTATGCTTCA
>DNWZ01000759.1 GCA_003506095.1 Planctomycetaceae bacterium
GAACTTATGAAAGCGGCCAGTTCGCCGGTGACGATCATGGTCGTGAATTGATCGGTTACGTGCCTTGGCAATTTAACTTGTTGGAGGGTCAAACAAAGTATGACGTTGCATGGAAAAAGCTGATGGACCGCGACGGGTTTTATGCCGACTTTGGGCCATCGACGGTGGAGCGGAACGACCCGATGTTTCTCTTGCAGAAATCGTGCTGTTGGTGGAGTGGTCAATCGTGGCCCTACGCAACCACCCAAACATTGAAGGCGCTTGCCAACTTCATTCAAAACGGTGGTGAATCGTTGAAATCGGCCGATTACGTTGATTTGCTCGGGATTTACGCGCGGTCGCATCGCAAGGATGGCAAACCTTATTTGGCCGAGGCGCTGCATCCCGACACGGGGTCCTTCGAAGGGCATGACGCATACAACCACTCCGAGCATTACTTGCATTCGGGATATTGTGATTTGGTGATTACGGGATTGGTCGGATTGGTGCCACGATCGGATGACACGCTTGAGATAAATCCGTTAGCACCGACCGCGTGGGACTATTTTGCGCTAGATGATGTCAGTTACCGTGGCCATGTGATCAGCATCGTTTGGGATAAGACGGGCGAGCGTTATTCGCTGGGCGCTGGGATGCATGTGATCGTTGATGGAAAGACTATCTACACTTCGAAAACCGTTGGTCCGGTGAAGTTAGAAGGTGCGGTTCCACAGGCAACGACCACCGGCGAAAACGGTTCGTCAGCATCGATTCCGGTCAATTTTGTTGTCAATAACGACGGCCACTACTATCCGCGATTGACCGCGTCTTATACATCCGAGCGGACATCGCTGTCCAAGGTCAACGATGGTAATTATTGGTATCTCCAGCACCCACCGAATCGTTGGACCAGCGAAGGATCGCCAAACAATAGCGACTGGATCGAGATCGATTTGGGGATCGAGCGAGACATTCATAAAGTGAAACTGTTTGTGCTGGACGATCGTGAGATTTCCGAATCAAACGTTCGTGCGCCCAAGGCCATTTCGCTTGATAGCTGGGATGGGTCAAGTTGGAAAGCGGTGCAGCCAACATCGGTAAACGCGGCACCGGAAGGGCGTCGGCCGCACACGTTTAATTTTGAATCGCTGAAGGCGAGAAAGTTACGAGTGAACTTGGTTCACGTCGATGGCTATCGGTCGGGACTGACTGAGGTCGAAGTTTGGGGTGATGCCGTCTTGCCGCTCGCCCCGGTGCCCGCGCCGCCAGGAAATCTGGCATACAACGACGGCAGTCGCGAGTACCCGCGGGCAACCGCAAGCCACTTCGATCGATTCGGCGGTGTGCCGAAGTCGGCGATCGATGGGATCACAAACTTCTTGCCAACGCCGACGAATCGCTGGACTAGTTACGAGTCGAAAACGGAAACCGATTGGCTGGAGATCGACTTTGGCAAATCCGTACAATTTCGCCGCGTCGATTTGGCGATTTATGATGATCGCGGCGGTGTGCAAACGCCGCTGAAGTACGAGCTTGAGTACTGGAACGGCCAAACATGGGAGCCGATTCCGCAGGTGACTAAGAAACCGGAAAAACCGGCCGGCAGTCAATGGAATACGGCGACGTTTGCACCGATCAGCACTGGCAAATTGCGAATCGTGTTCACCAATGCAGGCAACGCTCGTAGTGGCGTAACGGAGGTAATGGTGTGGGATGAGTGATTTTTGATTTGCATTTGCGGTTGCAAATGCATTTGCGGTTGCATTTGCATTTGCATTTGGTGTCGATGCCGATGGGCAAAACATCGCTTTGTGCGCGCTTTTGAGTTGCGGCTTCGTTTAATCGCTATACCTTCGAATCGTGAAGAAGCACAATATTAAGCTGTTCTACTTGGGTTATCCGACCACTTCATTCTTGGTACATCTGGCAATGGGATTGTTTAGTAAAAACCGCCGCGCAGCATGCCTGTTGCTTGTTGCTGTAGCGTCCGTTCATTTTCTGGGTGCCGGGATAGCTAGCGGGCAAGAGGGTGACGGGCAAGAGGCGGACGGACCGACATTCAAGATTGGCGATGTCGCGCCGCCGCTGAAAGGCATCACGTGGTTGAAGGGCAATTCGATTGAGGGTTTTCGGCAAGGGCAAGTCTATGTGATCGACTTTTGGGCGACTTGGTGCGGCCCGTGTATTCAAGCGATGCCGCACCTGGACAAACTGCAAAAAAAGTTTGGTGATAAGGGGGTGGTTGTCGTTGCGATCACGACGGTCGATCGAGCGAACACGGCCGAATCGATCCGAAAGTTTGTTGACGAACGCACGGGTGATTTGCAGTTTCGGTTCGCGATGTGCGAAACCGACGTGATGCAAGAGCAGTACATGGCGGCGGCACAGCGAGATGCGATTCCGTGCAGCTTTGTGATCGACCAACAGGGCAAACTCGCTTTTATCGGTCTGCCGGGCGAGACGGATGTTGTGATCGAGAAGATTCTGAACGGGACCTGGAAGGGTCAAGAATCGATCGAGGAGTTAAAATCGCTCGACGAACGGGTCGCTAAGTTGAGTGAATCCTTGGAATCGGATCCCGCAAAGGTGCTGGCCGAATTGTCTGCGATTGAGAAAGAGCATCCGCATATTGCGACGACGCGGCAATTTGTGATTGGCCGACTAGGTGGTTTGCTGAGGATTGGCAGCGATGATGAAATAAAACTGTATTTCAACGATGCGACCGCTCGGCTGTTCGATGCAAAGGATACCATGCAGCTTTCCATGCTTGCCGGTTATGTCATGAGCCCGGAACTGAACCCCCAACGGCGGATGGTCTCCGAAGCCGAAGTGGCGATCGAAAAAGCATTAGCGATCGATCCGACGGATACGAACACAACGGTAATGGCTGCGTATTCGTACGCGACAGGTGGCCAAGTGAACAAAGCAAATGCCTTGTTGGACGGGGCGATAGAGGCCAGCAAAGATGTAGCGCTGAAGCAACAATTGCGGCAAATGAAGTCGACTCTTCAGATTCTTGGCAACCGACTGAATCCGAATTGATTTTTCGCAATTGCGTGATGGGCCATTTCAGCGAGCTCGAATCAGCAGCGGTTGAAAAAGTCTGATTTCGATAATGCTACCGCTCGGCATTTCCCAAAGTGTCGATTGGTATTAAAACTTGAATTGCTAGGAAATAATACCGCTTGATGGGATAGTCGTTCATGTCCGAAATCTTGACTCAACCGATGACGACTCGATCGTCGGTCCGCAGCATGACGGGGCAGGGAGCGGGCAGTGTTCAGGACGAAATTGGCACCGTTTCGGTCGAATTGAGGTCGGTCAACCAGCGTGGAATTCGGTTGCTGACGAAGGTGAGCGACGCGTTGTCGTCGATGGAAGGCCAATTCGAGCAGTTAATCCGCGCCCAGGTTAAACGCGGCTCGATCCAGGCGTCTGCTCGTTACGCCCCGTCCAATGCGGTTCCGCCGGGATCGATCAACGGTTCCGCAGTTGTTGCCTATGCGACTCAGTTGCACCATATCCGCGATTCGTTGATGATCAGCGACCCGATCGATTTGGCGGGCTTGCTGCAGTTGCCAGGGGTAATCACGTATGGCGAAGGGGCATCGGCCGACCCGGAGGCGTTGTGGGTGATGTTGCGGGAAGCGACCCTGATTGCGCTCAATGGATTGGACGCGATGCGGGCTGATGAAGGCGAAGCGATGGCGGAGCAGTTGCGGGCCGATGCAGGGGTGATCAGCGGCTATTTGGAACGAATTGCGGCTTTGGCACCCCGAGTGGTCGACCAGTATCGCGACCGCTTAGAGGGACGCGTCAATCGGTTTTTGCAGGAACGGGGCTTGGAAGTTGCTGCGGTCGATATCCTTCGTGAGGTACAGTTGTTTGCCGATCGCAGCGACATTAGCGAAGAAATAACGCGATTGTCGAGCCATTTGCGGATGTTCGGCGACGCGTTGGGGGGGGGTGACGCCAGCGGTCGAAAGCTCGATTTTATTATTCAGGAAATGTTTCGCGAGACAAACACGATCGGCAGTAAGGCGGGCGACGCTGAAATCGGTTCGATGGTGGTTGAAATCAAGTGTGCGATCGAGCGGATGCGAGAATTGGTTCAGAACCTCGAGTGATTCGTAAAAATCAAAAAAACAAGGCAAGAACGACGTGGAAGACACGATCGAAACGCAATGTGGTCGTTTGATCATCGTTTCTGGTCCCAGTGGGGCCGGTAAGTCGACTGTTGTGCGACAATTGTTAAAAGAATGTCCGTTGCCGCTGGCGTCCAGCATCTCGGCGACGACGCGGAGGCCTCGGGACGGGGAAGTTGATGGAATTGATTACTTTTTCATCGACGAAGCTCGATTTTTGGCAATGCGCCAGCGGGGTATGTTCCTCGAGTGCAAGCAGAACTTCGGGATGCAGCATTGGTACGGCACGCTGAAAGAACAGGTTGCCGCTGGCC
>DNWZ01000126.1 GCA_003506095.1 Planctomycetaceae bacterium
CCGAACCTGGCGCTGTCCAGCTAGTGTCCGATTTGTACAACAATCGATCGACACTGTTACCTGGCGAGGCCTGGGATCTCGTAGTGGCGGCGAAGTGCTGCCCGAATATTAGCCAGCAGCTTTTATGATCAAAGATGATTTTTGCTGCGACCTGATTCCGTTGTCTACTACCGCCCATTCATTTTCAATGTTTATAAAAGTTTTTAAGTTGAATTATTGTTGGTCCTGTATGAACGTCGCAAGCGTTTTGGTTGCTACGTGCACATTTGCAGTCCTGGGGTGCGGCAACGGTGATTCCTCGGGTGAACCGGTATCCGGAACCGTAACCTTTGATGGCCAGCCGGTCGAAAGCGGTGATATCCTTCTTTTCCCGGCTGGCGGCGGTGGAACGCCGGAGGGTGGGAAGATCACTGACGGAAAGTTTCAATTTCAGGCTAGCGACGGGCCAAAGCGAGTTGAGATTGTTGCTACCCGCGAAGAGGGCGCCGCTGCGGATGGGTTGCCCAATTACGTCAGCTACATCCCCAAGCAATACAATACAAATTCGACGTTGACCCAGACTGTGACTAAGGGCAATGAGAATGTTTTTGTATTTGACTTGAGATCGGGCGCTAAATAACACACCTTGTTTAGTAAATGATCTCCGGATTAACGAAATCATACGGATAAGGTCCGTAGGGCCGCCCTCCTGCGTCCTGCGGGAAAGTGTCTCGCCAATTGAACCGATTCACTTCTCAGAACCTGTTTATCCGCAGCTGGCGTAGAGTTTCTAATCGGGGTTCATTTCGTTCAAACGCTGCTCCAACTTGAGCCTCCTGTCGCCATCCCCGGCCCACTTCAGATCAACATCATGACCGGCCGCCGCCGTCAAAATCAAATCTTCTAAAACCGCATCGGAAGTCTTGCGACGGATCGACATGACATTGTCCCACGGATAGCCATCGCGAAGCATCCGCCAAGTCCAATAAGCATCTTGCTTTTGATCTCGCAAAGCAGCCGCGTCGGATGTCGATTCCGCTTTCGGCCGCTCCGGTGGTGCTTCAATGGAAACCTCTGAAGGGGGCGGAGGGCCATGCGAAGCAACAGGCTCGCTGGCTTCTGCCTCGCTCTCGTTGATCAATCGAATCAGGTCGTAACCAAACTGTTCGACCGTCGTTGGCCCGATCCCATGAATCATCTCCAGTTCATCGGTCGACTGAGGCCGATCCGTCGCCAACCTTTCAATCGTGGCGTTGGTCAACACGCGATACGCCGGCACACCCAACGACGCAGCCGTCTTACCTCGCCAACGCTTCAGGCGATTGGCCAAATCTTGGTCCACCTGGCCGATTGCTGGAGCGAGCGCATGACCGCTGGCCGGTGGCGTTTCGCCAGATGTTTCGACGTGAAAATCTGCACCGATGCCTGACGAATCCAAACCATCATTAATCGCTGAAGACGGGTCAATCTCGCTATCCCCTGTGGCCTGCGACGCTCCGCCCGCCGCTGCCGTTTCCCCAGAGACATCCCCCCCTTCGATCGATGCGGCAATGATCGACAACCGCTTGGCCAACGGGAATGAAAGCTTCAGCGACGCGGGCAACGGCTGCCGAGCATGCATCACCTCTTCCCCAAACTCCGTCAACTGAACCGTCGGTCGCCGCTCGTCGACTTCGATCTGCTGTGCCATGCCCGCGGCAATGGTCGCGTCGAGCAGGTCGACCAAATCGGGCTGCTTCAAACCCGACAACATCCCATAAGTGCTCAACCGGTTCAGCTTCCACTGTTGGATCTTCTTGTTTTGCGAACCCCCTAACATTTGGGCAATCATCGCCTTGCCGAATCGTCCATGCATCCGTTTGATACCGCTTAATACGATCCGAATCCCGCGCAACAGTGCCGCCTGGTCCAACCCCTGGTACTTATCATTCTCCACTTTAATCGCCGCGGCCAACGACTCGGCCGTATGAGGTGTATCGGTCATCGACTTGCCGGTTGGGTCACAACGGTCGCACATGCCACAATCTCGCACATTGGGGTCGCCAAAATAATCCAATACGCTGCGTTGGCGACACCTAGGCGTGCGAGCGAACTCGATCACCGCTTCCAATTTCTCATACTCCGCCGCCTTGCGTCTGCCGAGCTCTTCAAAGTCGATATTCAACTGATCAAACGGCACGTCGCGCTGAGTGAAGTGAACGGCGCGGCCGCGAAACGGCGGCACATAATCAAACGACTTTAAACGATTCAACTCGCGAAGTGTTCGTGCCAGCTGCTCAGGTTGAACATCGGCCACCTCAGCCAACCTTTGCGGACGAATATAAACGTCTTCGCCGCGTCGTTTGCCAACAATCTTCTCGGCGGCCACCAACACCTTGCGGCGCAATTTCGCTTCGCGCGGCAACAGGTCGACCAAAGTCGGCAAATCGCTATCGATCCTCAGAATCGCGGCGTTCGCGCTGCTGTCCAATCGCTTCAACACACCTGCTCTGGCGATCAACGTTTCAGCCGTCCCGACCGATTCGGCCGTTTCCTTGATTTGAATCGCGTCGCGGACCTGTTGCAGCGTCAGCTCGATCGGGTCGTCGGCTTGGGCCAGCAGGTATTCATAAACCTTACGAACCACATCAGGCGACGGATACCGATTTTCAATAAAGAACTCTTGGATATATCGATCGGGATAAGAAAACAACAACCGACATTCGCTCATCTTGCCATCGCGACCAGCTCGCCCGGCTTCTTGGTAATAAGCTTCTAAGCTGCCGGGGATGTTATAATGAACCACATATCTTATATCGGATTTGTCGATCCCCATACCAAAAGCGTTGGTCGCAACGATCCCCGCCAGTCGACCCGACATAAAATCTTCTTGCACCCGCCTGCGTTGGTCGGGCTCCAGGCCGGCGTGGTAAACACCGATCGGCCGGCGTAATTTTTCGGGCAACCATTCGGCAACCTCTTCGCATCGCTTTCGAGTCGCGGCATAAATAATCCCGCTGCCCGGTTGGTTTTTGATGAATGCCAAAAGTGCGTCATTTTTTTCTCGGTCGCTCTTGCAATTCTCGACCGTGAACCGCAAATTCGTTCGCGCAAAACCGGTCACGAACTCGCGTGGCGACTCCATCCCCAAAATCGCTTTGATGTCGGTGCGAACGTGCGGTGTCGCGGTCGCGGTTAGCGCGATCGTTTGCACGCCGTTTAAATATCGGCTGCGGAAATGCCCCAGCCGTGCATAATCGGGGCGAAAGTCGTGGCCCCATTCGCTCGCGCAGTGCGCCTCGTCGATCGCCAGCAGCGTCACGCCGGCGTGCGAAACCGCTTCGAGGAACTTGCCATTGCGCAATCGCTCCGGCGCAACGTACACCAGGTCAAGCGCTCCGGAGGCCATCTGGCGCATCACTTCGTCCTGCTCGCCAGCGGTCAGCGTGCTGTTGATCAACCGCGCGGCAATCCCCAGACGCTGCAGCGTATCGACTTGGTCCTTCATCAGTGCGATCAAAGGCGAGACGACGATCGTGGTCCCTTTGCGTGCCAGGCTTGGCAGTTGATAGCAGAGGCTCTTTCCGCCTCCGGTTGGCATCACGCACAACACATCATCACCGTTGGCGATTGCGTCGACGACGTCGCGTTGACCGGGGCGGAACGATTGCAATCCGAACCGAGGCAAAAACGATTCGGGCGACGTCGTGGTGGATGGATTGCCGCGAGCGATCGAATCGGCCGTCATGGGGAAAGTCCGTTTTGGTTTTGCAAAGTCGAAATTTGACGCGTCGACAAGAGTTCAGGGGATCACGCCGATTATAGAGCTTCGTGCGCTCCGTCGCCTACCGCTTGCGGGTGGATGATTTTCTGGCGGGTAAATCGATTGCGGCAACTAGCCCGGATAATCGTTCCAGCCTAGCGCAACCCGCCGGGCCGGTTGCTTTTTCACCACATCGAGTGTTGCGAAAAAGCATCAAAGCCGCCAGACGCGTGCTAGGTTTCCAGCGGGCAGATTGCACGCTTGTCGGGCAACACGAAAACGCCGCACTGCCCGCAACTGAACCGCCGCACAACATTTCCGGGCATCGGCATCATCGTGAACGCTTCCGCAATCCAAACCGCCAACACGATCCTCCGCCGAGCCGCCCGCTCGTTCTGCGTGATCGTCGCTGCGCTCGGCTTGGTCTTGATCGGCGGTTGCCAACAACTTCGACTGCCAGCGATCGACCCGTCGGGCCAATGCTTGCTCGCGCCCTATCCGGTATCCACGACGCTGGCATTGCCATGCTCGGGTGGTGAAGGCTGCTGCTGTTTGACGTGCCTGGCAAAAGTTGGCAACCACCTTCACCAGAAGAAGGCCAAGACGCATGCGATGTTGGATAAGTTCCATCGCGGCATGACCACACCCGCCTTCACCGAACCGGCGACGCCTCCGTCGTGCCACGAAACCACCGGGCCAACTTGCCTGCCGCACAACGGCCGCGACTTGACCGACACCACACCTTGCGGTGACGATTGCCATTTAGGGCCGCCCGCCGTTTTGCATGGCGACGAAGCGCTCGGCAAAAAACCGCATCATCACTGCTTGCCCGATCGAGGCAAACGTGGACGCATCCTTCTATCTCCCCAAAAGATCGTCGCGCCCGTTGGCGGCGAAGTGATCCTGCTGTCAGGGATCTGTGGCGATGACGGATACTTGCAGGTCGGTCAACCGTTGGAATGGATGCTGACGCCCGAGAGCGTTGGAACATTCATTGAAGTCGGCAACGACGATCCAGGCTTCCTGCACAAGCTCGCCAAGTTTGACAAGGCTGACAAGAAGAGTGCTTCTTACGCCTTGGGCGTGACCAGCACCAAACGCGCCCTGATCACACGCGGCAACCTCAATCGCGGCGACGACGTGCCGCTGGACAAAGGCCAAACCTGGTTATCGCTCAGCAGCCCGACCGAAGGGACCAGCCGCGTCACCGTTCTGGCGCCCGAAAGCGATTGCTGGGACCAACGCAAAGCGACGGCAACGATATATTGGATCGACGCGCGTTGGCAATTCCCCGCCGCGCAGGCCGTTCTTGCTGGCACCCCAGTAACCTTATCCACACGTGTCACTCGCGCCGAAGGTGCCCTGTCGGCTCGCGGTTGGACCGTCCGTTATGAGATCCTTAATCCTGAGCTCGCTTTGTTCGCCCCCGTCGACCCGACCAGCAACGCCGCTGGGGGAACAGCCGTGGTTGAAAGGATCGTCGATTCGTCTGGCAACGCAACGGTCGATCTTATACCGATTCGCAATGCCAACGGCTCATTCACATCGGGCACTGCGGCAATCTCGATGCAGGTGGTCCGCCCTGGCAATGATCGCGATAACATGCCGGATCTAACGCTGGGCAATGGACAAACCTTCGTCACATGGTCCGCACCCCAACTGGCCATCCGCGCCGGTGCACCGTCGGTCGCCTCGTTTGATGTTCCGTTCGAAGTGTTCGCCAACGTTCAAAATGCTGGCGACCAACCGGCAGAAAATGTTCGGGTCAGCGTTACGATTCCGCCAGGAGCACGCGTAACCCAAGCCGACACGTTTGCTACTGTCACGCCAACCAATGTCACTTGGGAAATCGGTACCATTCCACCGCGTACCCAACTCGATTTGTTCATGACCATGGCAACCCAGTCGTCGGTCCGATTGAACTTCGACGCTCGTGGCAACAGCAGCCTTTTTGCCCAAGATACCGTCGCTGTGGATGTCTTCCGCCCCAGCCTTACGGTTCGTGTTCGACCGTCGACCGATCAAACCGTCGAAGTCGGTACGCCGATCACGTTTGACATCGACGTTACCAACACGGGCGATCGTCCACTGACCGGAGTCAACCTTCGCGTCGTAGGCGACAACGGAATGACTCATACGGAAACCGGCAGTCGCGTCGTCGGACNNAAGAATGACGGACCGCTTCAGCCCGGCCAAACTTGGACCGCCGCGACGACGTTCGTTCCGATCGATTCGGGCCGACGATGCGTGACCGTGGAAGCGTTTGCCGAGGGCGGACAACGTGCGGATACCCAAGCGTGTGCAACGGTCATCAATCGTGTCGTCGCGGTTCCAGCAATCACCGCCACGATCTCGGGGCCCGATCGAATCGAGGTCGGTGCAAGACGTCTGTTTGCCTACCGTGTCGTCAACACCGGCCAGGTGCCGCTGACCAATGTCCGAATCACCGCTACGTTTGATCCACGGCTGGAACTGCTAGAAGCGACCGAAGGGAAAGATTTATCGCGACTGGGGCAGTATCAAGTCGGCTGGACCATTCCCACAATGCCGGTCGGCCCTGATCCGCGATCAACGGTCTTGTTGGAAGCCAATTTCAACGCCCTGCAGATCAATCCGCGGGCTTCGATGATCCTGACGGTTGAGTCGGCCGAAGCGGCACGAGCGACCGATTCATTCAACTTCGAAATCATTCCAGGTGCCCCCACGGCAGTCGCCCCGCCAGCGACTGCTCCTCAATTGCCGCCAGCATTACCCCAGCCGACACTGCCGACAACGCCATCGCCAATTCCCGCTGATCCCAACGCAACACCACCCAACATGGCACCGCTGAGCGGATTGCCACAAGGCGGTCCCGCAGCCGGCGGCAACTCGCTGGCCGTCTCGTTGCTCGATCGTGACGACCCGGTGCGCGTCGGCCAACCGATCCGCTATTCGTTGTCAGTTCGAAACACCAGCGACCAAATGGATGGTGCAGTCGGATTGCGATTTAAACTGCCGCCCGGAGTCGAACTGTCACGCGTGGTGCAAAGATTGGCACCGCAAGCTAATCAATTTCGTCGAGATGCAGATACGATCAACTTAGAAGATATCCGCGACTTACGCCCCGGTGAGACCGTTGATTATGAAATTGAATTGATCAGCAACCAACCACAAACGATCGAACTGACCGTCGAAGCGATCAGCCGTCTGATGCCCGGCGGAACCTTCGCAACCCAGACGACACGCGTGATCCAATAGCCATCACGAGACTGTCGCGACGGGAAACGACGTTGGTGAAAAGGTGCCAGCAGTTTTTGTCAGTGACTGCTCAAAATACAGTGCGGATGAGAGGATTTGAACCTCCACGCCCTTATCGGGCACTAGATCCTGAGTCTAGCGCGTCTGCCAATTTCGCCACATCCGCGAAGATAAGCTCTGGACCGGGAACTTGACCCAGCCTCAGATGGCAATCCCAGGAAGTTATCGCTCGTCGCGATTCCACGCAAGGGTAGACACGCCTCGAAAAGTTGCCGAGCGACCGCCGCGAAACCCCCGCCAGCGGGAATTGCAACTGCGATTCACCGACACAATGGCAACGCCCTGTTCATTTGCCTACCACACCAACGCCCGACATCCGGCGGATGGTTTTCGGACAGACTCTTCCACTACTGAATCCTCGACGAACCGCCGCCGAAGAAGATCACCAGGTCTTCTCCGTCTTGTTGCAACCACAATTGATAAGGGACGTTTTGATCGATCATCGCTTCTCTTAATGAATCAAACTTATCAAAACAGTCGGACCAGATCGCGATCGTCATGATGTTTCTGCCTCGCGCCGCATCACTGATCAAACTCATGATTTGTGATTTGCCGGCACTCGATCCGATATCCCAACCCGCTGACACGATCGGAATCACTTCAGTACCACCACCGGGCAACTTATTCGTTGTCACATGGTCAACATTAAAACGGTCGCCGACAAACGCAGGGCGGCGGGCCAAGTAAATACGATCGGACTTAAACAGAACCAAATACGACGCCGCGTTGCTTTCTCGAGTCTTTGGCAATCGCAGCGATTCTTGTTTCGCTTGCGCCGCAGCAACATACCGATTCTCGCCCTCCTTGACTTGTTCCTGGGCCGCTGCGACCGCAGCGGGCAGTTGCTTGTTTTCGGCATCAAGTTCGGCGTTGGAAGCGGTCATTTCCCCGAGCGTCTTCGAACTGGCGGCATTGGCTTGCGTAAGCTGCGAAAGCTCAGCATCGGCCTTCGATGCCTGCTTAGAAAGCTCGATCAGCTGACTGTCATCGCTGGACCTTGCCTGCAATGGCGTGTTTTCCATCGCCGCAGCCAGCGTTGCATGTTGCGATGCCAGCAGATCGAGTTGATGGATCGAATCGCGGATTTCATCGGGCGTCGGACGCTGATCGGCTGTGGTATCATCGGACTTAACCACCGCCCGAGTCTGGATCATCAATGCCAAAAGAATAGCCAGAAAGACAACACCGCCAAACGTGTTGCAGATGGTATCAAGAAACAGGTCAAAGCTGGTTGCGTCGGGTTCGCTGCGTCTGGTCATAATTTTCGTATCGGCTCTTATGGTAAAGTTGGCATTTCAAAACCGAGCCGAATGGAATCCGCCGCGCCTGTCACATTATAACCATAGACCGCGCCGCTATCGTCCAGATGTTCCTGCACGGCATGAAAATCGGTTGTACCACCAGGCTTGATGACCAAGTAAATCTGGCGACTGGACAAATTGTTGGCATCCATCCAGGCGAACAGTTCGTTGGTCCGGCGTGGCCCCGTATAATCTTGCTTGGACTTTGTCAGCGCATCGCGGACCTCAATCTTCCCTGCCGCCAGCGTGATCAACGTGATGAAGCGGCCTTGTTCGGTTTGATCGCGAAACACCGGCGTATCGTCTGACTCAAGCCGATTGATCTCGCTTTGTACTTGCGCCAAACGTTTCTCCAACTCTTCCAGCAATGAACGTTGGCTGGACAATTCTTGTGACTTCAGCAGCAATTTATTCTCGTCTTGCTTTGCCGCGGCAATCCGATTGGCAAGGTCGGTCGCCAGTTCATTAGCAGAAACGATCTGTTGCTGAAGGACCTTGTTTTTATCTTCCAGCTTTTCCGTTTCTTCTTGACGGTTAAACTCGTTGATACCCGCCGTTTCGTTTTGCGAGTCGATCCGCTGCTGCAGCTCCTCCGTCATGCGATCAACTTCACCTTGCAACGTGTCGATCATCTCCGTTACCGACGAGATATCGGCGGTCGGCGTCGACGCCGCCGCTTCGACGCGTTGGGCTAGTTCCAGCACCAGCAGCAGGGTGATCAGAATAAAAATCCCGACAACCGCCGTGATGATGTCTTGGAAGGCAAAGAACGAGACGCTCGGACCGGTGTTTCGACGTTTCATGGGCTATTCTCCCAACTGTTCGAACGGCAGGATCCGGATTCGACTAACAACCTGCTTCAAACAATACTCCTGGCTGTCATCAAGAAAAACTTCCTCGGCCTTCTTTTGCGCAGTCATCCACAACTGGATCACCAGGGCGATCACCAGCGCCAGCAGCGTCGTTTCAAACGCGGTACTTAGTCCGCCCGTGACTTCCTTTAATGAACCCACAATCGCACTGACATCAGCTTGCTGGTCCAACAGGCTGCTGAAGTTTCCGATCGCAGATGCCAAGCCGAGAACCGTGCCGATGAACCCCAGCACCGGTATAGCCCATAAGAAACCACCGAGCGTGGCAAACGATGTTTGGTGTGCCGATTCATCTCGTTCGGCCAAGGAACGAAGGATATCGTCGACATCGCCAACGCGGCCCAGATTCTTCAAGTTCGACAACGCCACCAAGATTCGATTAAAGACGATGAATCGATCGGGATCTTCGGCGATCGCGTGGATGTTACGGATGACTTGATCGGCCGTTCGTGACGACAGCACAAACTCATAATTCTCAGGGATAACCGGATGCGTTAATGCCCGTCGCTGGATCTTTAACTTGCTGCGTTTGAGCAGCAGGATCACTGCGCTCCAGACGCCGAGGAAGACAGCGGCGTGTTGAGTCGGTCCGCGGTCGATCAGCAACGCGCGAAAGTATGAATCCGGCATGAAGTGAACCGCGACGAATAACGCGATCGTAGCCAGCAAGGCGAGTATTCCGGCAAAGCCGGTGTTGACCGACGTGCCGCTTCCGGGCGTTACGCCAGCGCGCCGCTCGGGGTCGCTGCGACTTGCGCTCAATGGGCGTGGTAAAGGCGGGACGCCTGTGGGACTCATAACTTCCATTGTTTACAACGCCCCCGCCCCGATGCCGGCACCGATGACAAGCATCAGAATCGTCCCGCCAACTGAAAGGCCAAGAATAATTAAAACGGTGATGCCCAGCAGTCGCCAGACAGCCGCCAGACGGCGTGCCGTCTCGATAGCCCGGGCTTCACTACGATGAATCGCAATATCTTTCAACGAAGCGGCGTAACGAAGTACTAGGACGCCACCGAAAATTAAGATGCCCGCGAACGTCAATCCACCTAACCCGATGATGACCTTCAGCGATCCGGTGAATCGCAAATTGCTGCCCACGATCATGAAGACAATCCAGTAAACAGCGCTTAACACCCCTGTCACAGAACTTAACCAGCCGATCAAGAGTGCCCACGGACGAGAAACTTGCAATTCATAGTAGAGATCGCGCGTACCACCGGATGTAGAAACTTTAATGTAGTTTCCGCCGGTTGCCGTGTTTTGCGTTTCCGTCGGTTGCGAAAACGATTGCGGAAAACAATCTCCGGCCGGACGCCAATCGTCAAACCCGGCTCGCCAGACGAGCGTATCCGGGGCGACTTGGCCGCTGTTGACGGAGCTCATCAGCGAAGCGGTTGTTAGCGGGCCACGATTTTCGCCGTTAATGTGTGCATACCACTGCACCGATTGATCGGGCGCCTCAGTCGGCAGGCTGGCCGCTTGTACCGGTGCGACGGGGGTCGGCTGGGTATAAAGAGGATTGACGGGGATCGATGCGGCCGCATGTTCGGCGCCGCTTGCCAACCTGGGATCAGCACCTTTATCGCTTTGAAATAAGTTTCCATACTCGCCCGCTTTGACCCACGACCTGCCATCAGGTGACAGATCGTGCATGCGGGTGATTTGGCCGCGTCGGGCAAGTTCTTGGATCTTCTGGCTGGTTAAAGGCCCAAGGATCTTGCCTTTGAATCGTATATACAAACGGTCTTCACTCATAACAATTCATTCTTCATCATTAATCAGCCAGATAAAACAAAGGACGGCCCGCTAATTGATCTCGCGCATTGCCGTTGAATGCCGGGGCGCCGCCAGCAATCGTACCGACGACAACGATGTCGGTCTGCGTCGGATTTTCGGCTGATGGTCTTGCGACCGCCAGTTGGCCATTATCGTCGATGGTTCGCTGGAGGTGCGGCATGGCGTTTCCGCCGGAATCTCGCACGATGCAGCCAACCCACGTGTATTTTCGCTTTCGCAGGCTTGCCGATTCTTGTGACACCGTCGGAAGCGATCGATACAATTCGGCGACTCGCTTGATCACCACATCTTCCACATCGATGGCCAGTTTATCCGATAGCGGCGCAGGCTCATACCATGTGTCTCGGATATGAGACCGTTCGCTTAGCAGCGCCAATTCTTTCACGAGCTGTGATCCCAATTCGGGGCTTTCATCCGCAGTGCCGGCCAATAAATGGGAAATCAGCATTTCTTTAATAAGCGAATCCAATTCCGGGCGCGACCTTAATTCAGCGATCAGTTTTAAGAGTTCGCGGTCCCAGTCCTTCGCAAATTCAGGCGCCCTGGTTTGATGTTGGACGTTCAACCAACGAATCGTCGCAAAAGGTTCTTGAATGACTTTGAAGGGACCTTTGAGAGGGTTGCTGCGTTTGATTGCCCCACTGCCATTGACCACCAATTCAAGTCCACGCGAATCAGATGTCGGAAAAACGGCTTTATTTCGATCGTAGTAATGATTGTAAATGAAATGCCGCTTTCCTGTACCATCGGTGTCGACAACCGTGTAAAGATCCGCCACCACCGTATCGCTTAAATCGCCAAGCAATCCCTGCAGCGCATTGAAACGGCCATCATACCGCGAGATTCGTTCATTCCATTTCCCCGTGGATGCCGCGGCAGGGTTGCTTGCCAAGCGAGTTTTTAAGACCCTGTCTTGAGCCAGCAGGTTTGAGACGATTTGTTGTGAAAAGGGACTGCCTAGTGCAGCAGCGACCGCACTGGCCAGCGCGTTCCATTCTTCCGGCAAGTCCCAGTGCTTGCGTTCGCCGGCCGCTTTCTCGAACTCGGCCACAAGCGGCGAATCAGGGACTGCCCCTGAGAACGCTTTCAAGTTTCGTTCTAAATCGTTCAGCGTTGCTGACTTGATGATCCGAGTGATCGCTTCGGTTTCAGCTTGCTGGCGCATACGTCGATCCCGCAGGGCGTCGCGGATTGCCACACCACGATTCTTTAGAGATGTCGCCTGTGATTTCGCCGACGAGTTGGCGCGGCGGTACGCAGACGCCAGCTCGTCAATCGACGAAAGGACTTCAACCAACGCGGTATTCGCAACTTGATCGGCAGGCAACTTCTCGATCTCATCCAATCGCGACTTCAAT
>DNWZ01000506.1:0-5974 GCA_003506095.1 Planctomycetaceae bacterium
TCGGCATCGCCAACATCGACGACTCGCCAATTCGACTTGTGTGTCACCAACGCCGATCAAACGCCAGTCGCGAAAATCTCACAACTGGTGGTTCAGCAAACGAAGTTGCCGCAAAGCGAGTTGCTGGCAGAGGCCGCGAAAGAATCGGGGGACGATTCCGCATCCCAATCGCAAACGCCGACTTACATCGAGACATGGATATCGAAGTCGCGCCAGCGAGAAGCCGACTTTGGTCAACGAACCGTTCCGGTGATCACGGCGAATGAATTGAGCGGTTTGATCGCCGCGGTTCGCGATCAACTGGCCGATCGAACGGGATATTGCGAAGACAGAACGGTTCGTTGCGAATTGGATTCACTGGCATTGCAATGGTCAATCAATGCGATTGTCGAAGTCGTCGGTACCCAAGCGATCGGCAAAAAAATTCTGCGTCACGGGCTGGTGGACGATGCGGCGATCGCGGCGGGGAAACAACCGCTTTTTTGGCGATTGCTGGAAATGTTGACGGAGTCGGGATACCTGACCGAAACCGCAGATGGTTGGCAGGTTTTACGATCCATAGCAATCACGGATGCGGCTGCGACGTCGCGGCGGTTGCTGAAACGATATCCACGCTTATCGCCCGAGCTGCGATTGATCTCACGTTGCGGTGCAAGGTTAGCCGACGGGCTTCGCGACGACGTCGATCCACTCGTTTTGTTGTTCTCGGATAAGTCAGCCGGTTCGGCCGTTGATGTCTATTCACAATCATCGGGCGCGAAGGTTTTGAATGGCATTTTGGCAGAAGCGACCGCGAAACTTGCACAGCGGATGCCGATCGGCCGTGCGCTGCGAGTTTTAGAAATCGGCGGTGGAACCGCAGCGACGACGCGGGCGATTTATGATCGCGTCGATCCAAAACGCTTGTCTTATACATTCACTGACATCGCGCGAGGGTTTTTGACAGCGGCTGAAGAGCAGTTCGGTCATCATGATCATTTTCGCGTGATGCGATTGGATATCGAACAGGATTGTGTTGTTCAAAATTTCGAACCCCACAGTTTCGATCTGATTGTTGCCGCAAACGTTTTGCATGCGACCGCTGATCTGGAAAAAACATTGCAACATGTCCGCCACCTGCTCGCACCGAGCGGCACACTGCTGTTGCTCGAAGGCGTTCGACCGGTTCCGTGGATGGATATCACATTCGGCTTGACCGACGGTTGGTGGCGATTTGACAAGCAGGATTCCGATCGCCGATATGCGCTGATTTCGTCGGATCAATGGCGCCAGCGATTGTCGCGGCACGGATTTATCGAAATGAATGTCTTGCCGCCATCTGGTCAAGAAACTGCGGACGCAGAAAACGTTTTGATCGCCGCAACGGCGGATCAAACTGGATTTCAACAAGTTGTGAAACCGCCGCATCTGTTGATCGCTGCTGATGGTTCGACGGGTGAAAAAATCTGTCAACAATGGATCGCACGCGGCCAGAGTGCAAGTTTCATAGCGGTCGGCGACCAGACGTTTGAGCAAACTGTGGCGGCGGTTCGTCAATTCGTTTTGGCGAATCCTGAATCGAACCAGCTTGTGTTTGTCGGTTCGAGTTTTGCTGAACCGCTCGATCTAATCAACATCGCTGTCGCTGATTCAATTCGGCAACGTGTTGCAACGTTGATCGCCGCGATTCGTGGCGCGATGGATGCATATAAGTTGCTTGGAGAATCGCAGCAACTGGAATCATTGACCGTTTTGACGGCGGGTGTTTATCGCAAGGATTCAGATCAGCGCCTGCCGCAAAATCAATCTGCGGTCGCATCGCTCAGTGGCGATGCGCCGTTTGTCGGTGTGATCCGCTCGCTGTTGTTAGAAAATCCCGATGTGCGTTGCCGTTTGATCGACATCCCATTCATCGATCCAGATGGCGACTGGGGCCAAGACGCTGCGTTACAATCCGCAATCGACGAAGTGTTGGCGGATGATCATGAGCCCGAAGTCGCGATTACGAACCAGGGACGGTTTGTTCGCCGGTTAGAGCATTTGCCGATTTTTAGTGATGGTGCAACTCGTTTCGCGCTGCGAGTTGGCAATCGTGGGGCGATCGATTGTGCCCGACTTGAATATGAGTTGCGCCCCGCTGTTGGTGATGATGAAATCGAAATTGAAGTTCGCGCTACCGGTTTAAACTTCCGCGACGTGCTGAACCTGCTTGGGCGATACCCGGGTGAGATCCCATTGGGTGCGGAATGTTCCGGTGTCGTTGTTTCCGTCGGTAGTGGTGTAAAGGAATTTGCAGTCGGTGATCGAGTCATCGCAATTGTACCGGATTGCTTCGCGAGCACCGTGGTCACGCCAGCCGTGTCGGCGGTCAAGATGCCTGAAGATTGGAGCTTTTCCGATGGGGCGAGCGTGTCGGTTGCCTATTTAACCGCGTCGGTGGCGCTGGAATCTTTAGCTCAGGTGCAAACCGGTCAACGCGTCTTGATTCATGCCGCGGCCGGTGGTGTCGGCTTAGCGGCTGTCAGTCTTTGTCAGTCGCTGGGAGCGGAAGTTTATGCGACGGCCAGTTTTGCCAAGCACGCCTATTTGAATGGACTGGGGATCAGCGAAGTCGCTAATTCACGGGCAACCGGGTTCGCCACATCGATTCTCGCGACGACCGATGGCCTGGGTGTCGATGTTGTATTGAACATGTTGGATGAATCGTTTGTCGACGAAAATCTTAAGGCACTTGCTCCGTCGGGACGGTATATCGATATCACCAAGCCAGTCGGTGATATTGAAAAAACGATTTCGGTGCTGCGTCCTGATGTTCAGTATCGCTGTTTCGATCTGGCTGAGGTGATTCGAAAGTCACCCTTGGAATTGCAAGCACAGTTGCAATCGCTGGTCGATCGCATCGAATCTAAATTACTGCGTAAGATTCCCAGCACTTGTTTCCCATTCGATTCGGCCAATAAAGCTTTTCGAGAACTGCAACGTGCCAATAGCATCGGCAAAATAGTAGTAACGCAGGACACCCAACCTGGGTGCGTTTCGTCGCTGCGTCAAACGCCAATCCAAAGCGATCGAGCTTATGTGATTATCGGTGGGTTCGGTGATCTTGGTTTGTTAACTGCACAATCGCTGATTCGCCGCGGGGCTGGATTGGTCGCTCTGATCGGGCGCCGCGAAATCGATCACGATCTGCGGCAACGACTCGACGCGATTTGTGCTGATTCCAATCGATTGCTTTCGTTGCGGGCTGACGCTTCGGACCGGCAACAGTTGGCTGCGGCGTTGGACCAAGTTCGCCAGCGGATGCCGATCGGTGGCGTGGTTCATTCCTCTGGTGTGCTGGCGGATGCGATGCTGCAGGACCAAACCGAACAGACGATCACCGAAGTGTTCGATTCCAAGGCGGTCGTAGCGTTGCACCTGCATCAATTGACGCTCGATGACCGACCGCAGTTGTTTGTCATGTATTCGTCGCTGGCGTCGGCGCTGGGTGCGCCTGGGCAATCGAACCATTCCGCAGCCAACGCGTTGTTGGATTCGTTAGCCGATTATCGTCTGGCCAGCGGATTGCCCGTGACTTGTATCCAGTGGGGACCGTGGTCGCAAATCGGCGAGGCGGCCCGTCGCGGAGCGACGATGCGCGGCGACTTGCGCGGCGTTGGGGCGATAACGACCGAAGCTGGTGCGGAGATGATCGAACATTTTTTGACTTTATCTGGCGGTTGCTTTGCTGCTTCGCCATTAACTGTGTTAGAGATGCCCAATCGTGTCCAAGAACATCCGCTGCTGCAGAAAATACGCAAAATCACGCACGCTCCTTTGGGGGGACGCGATCGACCTGCTGCATCAATGGAAGATAAATCTCCTTTAGAGCGCCACAATTGGGTGCTTGCGGAGATTACGGCGTCTTTGCTGCAGGTTCTCGGAATTGACAGCCCTAATCAGGTTGGGGTTGAGACGGCATTCTCGGAATTAGGTGTCGATTCTTTAACAGGAATTGAGTTTGTTGACGCGATTAACCGGAAATTGGGAATTAAGCTACAAACATCCGCAATTTATGACCATCCAAACGTTTCAGCGATGACGCGTTACGTTGTGCCGCAAATTTTCTCGCTACAAACGCCCGCACCGCCGTTGCCTATCCCCGCTATCTTACCGACTTGCGAATCTTCGTTGCTGCCGAGCTTGACGGGACCGGCGGAGGCAAGCCTCGTCGAAAAATCAGCGGAATTGCCGCCACAGACGGCAGCCGTTGAGGGTGAGGGAAATGTCGAGGAGAGCCTTGCTGATTTGCTTGCTGAGCTGAATAAATGGAAACCGTAAATCACGTATTAACAACGGAGTCGCAGGGCTCGCAGCGTATTGCGGCAGCGCTTCGCGAGGCATCGGAGCGACTGGAGACGTATCGTCGTCAAACTTCCGAACCGCTTGCAATCATTGGTATGGCATGTCGGTTTCCTGGTGCGAACACACTGGATGATTTCTGGCAATTGTTGATCGCCGGCAAGTGCTCGATCAGCGAAGTTCCCGAGGATCGGTGGGACGCCAAACGATTTCATGCCGATCAATCGAAGCAGCCAGGCCGCGTGACGTTCAACGGCGGCGGTTTCCTGTCCGAAATCGACCGCTTCGACCCAAAGTTTTTCGAGATCACGCACCGCGAAGCGAGGTCGATGGACCCGCAACAGCGGTTGATGCTAGAAATCGCTTCGGAAGCACTTGAAAATGCAGGCGTGTTGCCAGAACAGTGGTTCGGCCGTTGTGGCGGAGTCTTCGCGGGAATCTGTTCGAGTGATTACCTGCTGCGTCTAAGAAGCACCGGTCTAGAATCGATCGATCCGTATTTCAGCACTGGCAACGCTCATGGTGCCGCCGCCGGACGACTTAGCTATTGGCTGAAATGGCAAGGACCATCGATCGCGATCGACACCGCATGCTCATCATCGCTGGTGGCGGTTCACATGGCGATGCAAAGTCTTCGCAGCCAGGAATGTGATATCGCGTTGGCGATGGGCGTCAATGTGATTCTTGCGCCAGACCTTAGTATAAGTTTATCGCAAGCCGGAATGCTTTCGCCCAGCGGAATCAGTCGGACGTTTGCCAGCGGTGCCGATGGTTTCGTTCGTGGCGAAGGCTGCGGCGCGGTACTGCTCAAACGACTCAGCGACGCCCAACGCGATGGCGACCGAATCTTCTGTGTCTTGAAAGGTTCCGCCGTCAACCAAGACGGTCGCAGCAACGGTTTAACCGCGCCCAACGGGCCCGCTCAACGCGACGTCATTCGCCAATCGCTTCGTCGTGCCGCGATTCAGCCCGACCAAATCGATTACATCGAAGCGCACGGAACCGGTACCGAACTGGGCGACCCGATCGAAGTCGGCGCGATCAACGAAGTCTTCACGCCACGAAAGTCGCCGCTTCTTCTGGGTTCCGTCAAAACCAACATCGGACACCTCGAAGGTGCCGCGGGCATCGCTGGCCTGATCAAAACCTGTCTGGCGATGCATCATCAAGTCTTGCCAAAACACTTGCACTTCGAACAACCGAGTCCTCACATCGATTGGCAACCGATGGTCCAAGTCGCGACCGAGGCGATGCCCTGGACAAGACGCGTCGATCATGTCCGCCGGGCTGGGGTCAGCAGCTTTGGGTTTGGCGGAACCAACGCGCATGTGATCGTCGAAGAAACGCCGCTGGATGCCCCAAATGATTCAACGCCACATCATCATAAGAATCTCTGGTTGAAGGTTTCGGCAAAAACCCCCGATTCGCTTCGTAATCTAGCGACCCGTTATGCCGACGCGATCGAGCATGGCCCCCTTGGTGGCGCGGAGCTTTATGAATTGTCCGTAGCGGCGAACGTCGGCCGTTCGGATTGGACCCATCGCGCCGTGGTTCGCTATGAGACAGCCGACGAATTGATCGCCGGACTGCGCGAGATCGCCAAGCGCCCTAACGATGGGTCCGCTTATCAAGTCGACGGCGATGACGCGCTGTC
>DNWZ01000506.1:6118-9434 GCA_003506095.1 Planctomycetaceae bacterium
CAAACGAGCGTCTTTCCCGCTGCCGGGTACCTCGATCTGGTCAGCGCCGCAGCGAAATCGCTGAGCCAAAACAACTCGCCGCGACTGTGCGTCACCGACTTGCGTCTGCTGCGTCCGCTCGCTTGGTCGCTCGGTAATCCGATGCGAGTTCAGGTGGTGGTCGATCCGGTTGCGCCAGATGAGTTCATTGCGAAAGTGTTGTCGCGTCAAGCCAGCGGATGGCAACAACATGCGACCTGTCGATTCACTTCAGCGCCGGTTGCAGAACCAACACCCACACCAACACTAAAGATTCAATCGGCGATTCTGGCCAACCAATCGATCTCACCGCACGAACATTACGACCGCTGCAACAAAGTCGGGTTGCGTTACAGCGGCGTGTTCCGATGTTTAACCAGCTTGGGCGTATCGCAGTCGGGTGCCCATGGCGCGGTTTCGCTGCCGCTTGAATCGGATAACTTGGGATATGAGATTCACCCCGCGTTGCTTGACGGATGTTTTCAAGGGATCGCGGGCTTGATGAGCGATCATGACGAATTGTGGTTGCCGGTATCGATTGGCCGTTATGAGGTTTTCTCGTCATCGCTCGATTCGGCACAACCGCTGCGATTCACCATCGTCGAATCGGCATCGCCAACATCGACGACTCGCCAATTCGACTTGTGTGTCACCAACGCCGATCAAACGCCAGTCGCGAAAATCTCACAACTGGTGGTCAAACGTGTGGCCAATCCCGATCCAGTTTTGCAAGTCGCAGGCACCACGCTACCAGATTTTGCCGCAAGCCATTTGAATGACCTTACGGCCGAATATGTGAGCGAACCTGTCCAGCGTTGCTGTTCCGAGGATGCAAGTCACAAGAGTCATGCGATCACCGCAGAACGCGACGCTTGCGACTGCGACGAAGACATCCTGTTGATCCGTTTGCGTCATCGCCTGAGTACGATCATTGAATGTGATGAAGCCGAACTTGATGTCGATACGCCGCTTGAAAACCTTGGGTTCGATTCGATGATGGCAATTGAAATGTTGGATGCGTTGGAGAAAGACTTTGGCGTAAAAATACCGACGGATCAATTTTGGAGCGGGTTGACGCTGGGCGGATTGCTGCAGCGTGTCCGCGAACAAGCTTCGCAGGCTGCGAATACCAGCGATGACGCGGTTCAGTGGGTCGAGGGGACTCTATGACCTGCGAAGAACTTTATGCGCTCTTGGTTCAGCGCGGTGTGCAATTCACGATCAAAGGCGAACACCTTACTTTTGCCGCCCCCCAGGGCAGTTTGACGCCTGACTTAATCGCTTTGATGAAGCGAAACAAGCAAGGTTTGTTGAACTGTGTTCTCGCAGCGACGCTCGAGACGGGAGAAACGGACAAACCAGATTCGAACACAACCTACCCTGCATCCTTCGGCCAAGAATCGCTGTGGCTATTGCATCAAGCCAATCCGTCTAGTCCTGCTTATAACACGGCAGCGGCGATTCGAATCGTGTCACCGATTTCAGTCGACGCCCTTCGCAGTGCCGTATCGCTGCTGTTGGTTCGACACGAGGTTTTGCGAACCCATTTTACGCAAACGCATCAAGGCGTCATCGCCGAAGTCAATCCGGAATCGAAGCCTGATTTTTCCGTGATCGATGCCGCTGGCTGGGACGAAGCACGTTTGGCGGATGAGATCAAAAGGGATTACGAGGCCCCTTTTGATTTGCGACATGGCCCGCTTTTCAGAACGCGATTATTCACAATTTCGCCTGACCATCATGTTATCTTACTGACGTTGCACCATATCATTTTTGATGCAACGTCGTTGTGGATTTTGCAGAGCGAACTACAACGGTTGTATCAAGCCGAAATCGGCCAAACAGCGGAATTGCTGCCATCGCTGCTTTCGACTTATCGCGACTTTGTCCAGTGGCAGCGGGCGTTTGTCGATTCCGAAGATGGCAATTGCCAGTGGGAATATTGGCAATCGCGATTAGCGGGCGAACCCTGTCCCGCCGAGTTGCCGTGGACTTACAAGCGTCCTCGCGGTGGCCAACGAAATTGTGCAACGATCAATCGATCGGTCGATGAATCGTGCGCGAATGGGTTTCGCGCGGTTGCAAAACGGCTCGGCACAACGCCATTCGCGACCGCGTTGTCGATTTTCCAAACGCTTGTGCATCGTTACAGCGGTTTAGATGATTTTGTGATCGGAACCACCTCAAGCGGTCGCAATCAATCGCGATTTGCGGGGGGAATCGGATACTATGTCAACGTGTTACCGATTCGGTCGCATGTTGAAAGTTCCCAGACGTTTGCTGATCTAGTCGGTCAAACGAAACGCAACGTTTTAGAAGCGACCCAGGCGGGTGATTTCCCTTTTTCGCAACTTGTCCAACGACTCAATCCGATACGTGATGCGACGGCCGCGCCGCTGTGTCGGATGGTGTTCGGCTGGCAAAAGTCTCATGCTTTTTCAGAAGTCGCACATTTGTTGGATGCCAGCGGTGAGACTGTTTCTTGGGGTTCCATGCGTGCCCAATCCTACCCGCTTAAACAGCAGGAAGGTCAATTCGATCTAACCTTCGAAGTCCATGAAGGCGCAAAGTCACTCGGTTGCGTTGTAAAGTATGATCGCAACTTGATGTCCGACGCGGCCGCAGATCGGCTTTTGAATCACTATATTGAATTGATGAAAGCGGTTGTCGCTGATCCGACGCTTTTGATCGATCAATACAATTTCATTGATTCTATCGAAAACGATGAACTGATTTCTTGTTCGCATGGTGATGAACTTCCGGTTGTCACATCAAAACGAATGGACGACATTTGGCAAGCAAGTGTCGATGCCTATCCCCAGGCGACAGCATTGATCTTTGAAGATCAGTCATGGACCTATTCGTCGCTCGATCAAATGGCAACGGAAATGGCTCGTCGATTTGTTGCCGCCGGTGTTCATCCGGGCGACCGCATCGTTATCAATACCCATCGATGTCCGGTCGTGCCGATTTGTTTATTGGCAGCGCTGAAATGCGGTGCAGCCTACATTCCGACAGCGTTCGATTCGCCAGACGAACGTTTGTTGAAGATCCTGGATGAATGCCAACCGAGCTTGCTGGTCACTGCCGAGGAACGAGTCGACCCAATCCGGGCGATGTCGCGCAACGGTTTTGTTGTGATTTCAAGCGATGAACTTGACCCACGAAATAAGCAGTCTGCGCTGCAAGCGATCCGTGATTCGACAGACGCTGAGTTTCCACGAATCGATTTTGATTCGTCAACTGCTGCATACATCATCTACACGTCAGGCTCAGGGCGATTGCGCCACGCTGGGCA
>DNWZ01000469.1 GCA_003506095.1 Planctomycetaceae bacterium
ACCCACAGATTCGGCGGAAGAGCCTTTAATTTACGTTAGCCGTACTAATTGAAGTGAACGGTTCCATATCACCATGCCCGCATTTACCGAACATAAAATGATCAAATGGGTAAAAGATCGTATCGATTGGCGTCTCCGAGATTTCAGCATTAAAAGATTCTTTCGCAAGAACTTTCAGAATCACGCTGAGCTTTATGCGAGTTTTACTTGTGGCTCGCCATGTGAGAGCGCCCTCCGCCGCGATGGATCGATCATCCGTCACCCTCCGGGACGAATCGGCCTGGCAAAATTACTGGTAGAGGTTTGCCACGACCGAGTGTATACCAGCTCATTTTTCGAACCGCAATCCGGCGACACGATAATAGATGCGGGGGCGAATATAGGCGTATTCAGCATGGAAATTGTAAGGTTGAATCCAGCCTGTCGCGTACTGGCGTTTGAACCGTTCGAAGAAAATTTCCAATTGCTCGAAGCGAATTTGCTCGCCATAGGGAACAAAACAGTGAATACATATCTTGGAGCGCTGGCAGGCGTATCGGGAAGAGGAAAGATTGTTGATGGAGGTGCCCGCTCGCAAGACCACCGACTTTTCCCAACGGAACTTCAATCGAACGAAATTGATTCAAGAACCACTGTCGCAACTTATTTTTTTGCCGATGCCTTGCGTCTTGCTGACGTTGAAACTATTGCACTGTTTAAGTGTGATATTGAGGGAAGTGAAGCGGAGTTGTTTAGGCACGCAGAACCTAGTTACATCAAGCGAATACGACGTTTCGCCATCGAATGGCATGAACACATCAAGCCAGGTACGCTAAAGATGCTTTGCGAAAAATTACAAGCAAGCCATTCGATTACTGTGGTTGACGAAGGAAATGGCAAATGGGGCATGGTCTATGCCTCGTAACTGGGAATACGGCGTGCAATGCGGTCAAGTAAATACTCATTCCGAAACAGTGCAAAAAGTTTTCCATTCATCATTCATGGCATGAAACAGAATGTTGATGGTTGAAAAAAAAATGAAAATCCGGTCGCACTGTTGACGTTTTTGCTCAAATAACGTGTTCAACCATACGCGGTAACATCTGCTGATATTTATGGATTATGACTACAACCAGCCCTCGTTCCGAACCCCCCGTCCGCGTCTACTCGCCCGAACCGGCGATCCAGCACCCGGCGATCCTGATCAAGGATTTGACGCGCGACGTTTTGGCCGGTCGCGAACTCGCTTGGCGGCTATTCATGCGAGATTTGAAGGCCCAGTACCGGCAGACTTACTTCGGTTACGTCTGGGCATTTCTGCCGCCCTTGGTCGCGTCGCTCACGTTCATTTTCCTGCAAAGCCAGGGGATCACCAACATCGAGGGGACGGGGATTCCTTTTGCGGCGTTTGCGATGATGGGGACGTTGCTGTGGCAGACGTTTGTCGAATCGATGCAAAGTCCGATCACGGCAGTTACTCAGGCCAAGCCGATGTTGGCCAAGATTAACTTTCCTCGCGAAGCGATCTTGATGGCCGGGATGTACATGGTCGTCTTTAACTTTTTGATCCGCCTGGTGCTACTCGTACTCGTGATGGCGGTTTGGCGAGTCGTCCCCGGGCCGACATTGATTGCCTTTCCCTTCGCGATGTTGGGACTGATGCTCTGTGGTTTCGCGATTGGGATGGCGCTCGTCCCGATCGGCGGTTTGTACGGCGACGTCATCCGAGCGATCCCGATCGTCGCCCAGTTTTGGATGTTACTGACGCCGGTCGTCTATCCGGCGCGAGAAACCGGCTTAGCGGGAATTCTCGCAACCTGGAACCCGGTTTCGCCGTTGATCACCACCGCCCGAGCCAGCCTCACCGGCGAACCGCTCGACCAGCTCCCGCTGGCAATCGTGGTCACAGTGATCGCGGCCTGCATTGCTCTGCTCGGCTTGTTCGCCTTCCGCCTGATCATGCCGCACTTGATTGTCCGGATGGGCGGATGAAATCGTAGCGACCCAAGGACATGGCAATGTCGTTGTTCACGACCGCAAGAGATTAATCGCCAGCGAGGCGTTGTTCTCGGGTAAAGGGCAATGCGCGCAGTGCCATTACCGCAACAGTCGGTTGGCTCCGCCGCTCCACGGCGTCAGCGCAAAAGGACGGGATTATATTTTGGAATCGATCGTAAATCCCAATGCGGTGATATCTTCCGAGTATCAATCAAGTAAGATTGTCACGACCTCCGGTGAATCGATCATTGGACGAGTTTTGTCGTTGTCGGAAACCGAGTTGGAGATCGCGATCAACGCCCCACAGGTCGGCGTTGTTATAAGTCACTTTAATCGCGACGATATCGCGGAGGACGGCAAGGGGGCGCTGCTCATTAAACGAATCCCCCAATCGCCGATGCCTGGAAACTATCAATCACTGTTGAGTGAATCAGAGATTTCCGACGTCGTCTACCTGCTAGAGATACTGAAATACTCGCCGTATTGAGCAAATCTGATTTCCACGAGACGTCTAATTGAAAATGACAATCCATTCCTCTGCCACAAAACCAAGCCCAATACTGCGCGAGTCGTCGGATGAGCAGTTGCAAATGAATCGCAATGACGAAGTACTCGTTCGCGTGGATGGAATTAGTAAGAAATTCTGTCGCAGCTTGAAGAAGAGCTTGTGGTATGGTGTCAAAGACATTGCACATGAACTCAATCCTTTTTCAAAGTTTTCTGCCGTCAACGGGCAATTGCCTGTCGACGACTTGAGTGCCACTCTCCGCGAGGACGAATTCTGGGCCGTCAACGACGTTTCCTTCGAGCTTCGGCGGGGTGAGTGCCTCGGATTGATCGGCCATAATGGGGCAGGCAAGACGACCTTGTTGAAAATGCTCAATGGCCTGATCAAGCCTGATCGAGGTCATATCGAGATGCGCGGGCGAGTGGGTGCACTGATTGCACTTGGAGCAGGGTTCAATCCGATTTTGACCGGTCGAGAAAACGTGTACGTCAATGCAGCCATCTTGGGTTTGACGAAGAAAGAGATCGATGAAAAGTTAGAGGAAATCATTGACTTCGCGGAGATCGGCGAGTTTATTGATGCCCCGGTGCAAAGCTACAGCTCAGGAATGCAGGTGCGACTCGGATTTGCAGTGGCGACGACCTTAAAACCAGATATTCTATTGCTTGACGAAGTCCTTGCAGTGGGTGACAGAACCTTTAGGGATAAATGTTATCATCGAGTAGGGACATTACTTTCATCCGCTGCGGTAGTGTTTGTATCTCACGATGAAAGCTCGATGCGCAGGATTTCCGAAACGGCAATACTGCTGAATCGAGGGCGAAAAATTGCGTACGGCAATACGGATGATATTTTCAAGCAGTATAATGCGCAACCAAGTGTCGCGAGAAGTGAGACAAAGTTTGTTCGTGATGCCGAAATTATAAATTCCCTAGATGCCAAGCTTGTTAGTGTTGCGTGCGAAAATCAACTTGGAGTGAATGTTTCGTCGATAGTCATTGATTTAATGCTTCACATTGGCCAGACGATTGACACTCATTGTCTTTTGGCACTCGGAAACATTTCCCGAGACGGCGGTGTAATTGCAGTACAGTTTGATTTTACCAGCGTTTTTTCGGAACTGCGTCTAGGGTTAAATCGCATTCGTTTCTCGGTCGAGAACGTTAGCGTGCGTCGCGGCGATTACACGGTTTCGCTTGTCGTGTTTGACCATGAAGGTAAGTTGATCCTATTTTCTGTTCGAGATTTCGGTCGGTTTGTCGAAGAATCCAATGTTGCGTATGGTCCTTTGGTGGTTGCGCCGGTAGCTAAGCGTGGTTAAAGCTATTTATTGTGCAACTTCTGTAGTCAAAAAATTTAATTCATGCAAGAAATTCAAGCTGCCCAATACAGGTTTCCGTATCACTATATTCCAGCGACCGATGGACGGCTATTCTTGTCAAAGGCATGGGCGTTTGCTCCTTCTTATGTGGCGGCACTTCGAATAGTCGGAAAGGAGCTTAAACAAGTTGAGGATTCAGAAGGCAGTGGCTTTAAACACATTGATGTTGGATGCGGTGACGGTGCCTTGTTGTATTTTTTAGTGAGGTCGTTTGGTTTTGATCCAAAAAAGCTGACTGGAGTCGATTTTGATACGGCAGCAATCGCCTGGGCAAGACTGTTTAATCCCAGCATGATGTTGTCGAGCAATGGTGTCGAGGCGATTGATGAGGCATTTTCATCCGCCACGCTCATTGAAGTACTCGAACATATTCCACCACCAGACATCCCAGAATTTCTTTCGAGTGTTGCCAGTCGTCTAAAACCAGGTGGTAAGCTAGTCGTGACGGTTCCGAGTGTCGAAAAGCCGGTTCCAAAAAAGCATTTTCAGCACTTTACCTTTAAAACTCTTCGCGATTTATTGACTGATAGATTTGATGACGTAAAAATTTCAGGATTTGAGCGAACGGATCGGATTTGTCGAGTTATAAATTGGGCAAGGTCGAATAGGTGGTTTAATTTGGACATGCCGTGTTTGAATCAACATGCGGTGCAAAAATTGTCTCGACTACATCAATCACAGGCAAAGTGTGGCCGCCTTTTTGCTACGTGTATTAAACGTGAGTAATTAATGCATTTGCGATCTGGTTCGGGGGTTGGTAGCAGTAAAGTTCATTAAATGCATTGCTTTTGAGATGACTTAGCTAATCGTCAGGCTATGGTTTTGATTAGCCGTCAAATTGGTGCTTTCGTTAAACCGTTGGTTTTCGTGCTTCTCGACTTGAATATTAACGTTTTCTGTGTCATTCGGTCTGCGGGTGAGCGCACGGCCGGAGCGTGTCGTAAGTTGGTCGAAGCAAGCTTGCCAGCTGGCCGTGTCGCCGTGGTTGAACTGCACCCGTTTGAGACTGCGCTTCAAGAATGCTATCGACTCGGAATCGAAAGTGGTGCGACTTGGCTGCTCACCGTCGATGCGGATGTGCTGTTGCAGCCCGAACGCATTCCGGAGCTTATCCGTGCCGCCGAAGCGATGCCGAATCATTACGTACAACTCGAAGGACGAATCTTCGATAAGGTATTTGGTGTGTTTCGGCAGGCCGGACATCGCGTTTATCGCGTCAAGTTGCTGCCTTTAGCGTTGAAATCGATACCCAAGCCGGGATCGGAATTACGACCCGAGTTCTCGACGCTGCAAGAACTTGGCCGCCTCGGCCATCCATCGCGCCGTGTCGCGACGGTTGCTGGGGTTCACGATTTTGAACAATGGTACCGGGATCTCTACCGAAAATCGTTCATCCACGCCAGAAAACATCGCCAAGACATCGTCGCCTTGGTCGATCGAGCTACCAGCTTGGCCGCAGACGACGCTGACTTTCGAGTCATTCTCAAAGGGATTTGGGATGGTCTAATCGATGCTCGATCCGTATCGATTGATACCAATCTTTTCACCGAAAGGTATTGTCAGGCCTTGTCCGAATTGGGATTGGCAGAAAAGGAACCATTGGCACTCGAGGCGAATTTATTTGGTGAAGCGTGGCTCGCACAACGAATGGAGTTTAATCCACCGAAAATGGCAATTTTCGATATGCCATCCTCAACTTTGACCGAAACGGCAAGCCAAAGATTTAAAAGGCTTACCGAGGCTCATGGCGTCTTCAGAGCCGCTTGCTATTCGATCGCCTCAATCGGGGAATCCAGTTTTCGAAAAGTTAAAAATGGTTTCATTAAAGCAGATTAACCTGTTCTGCAGTTTAGGCTTCTTCGAAGGCAAGAGCATTGTATAGCCAACGTCGATATATTCTGATTGCCGGATTCCGACGCGGAGGCACCAATATCGCTTGGAACTTGCTCCAATCTCACCCCGCAGTCACTTCTCCCATTTTAGAACTTGGTGAACTATGTTGGCATTCTCGAATGCTTCGCGCCGCATTGAATGGCTCGTGCGTGTATCAGACCGGAATCCGTCGTCTAATGGCAAGTAGGTCTTTATACAAATGGAATATGAAAACTCTCGCTCATCCAGACAATCGTTATAAATCGCATTGCGAATTGTATACGCGTCGTGAGTTGTTGAAAACCGAGATGTGTCTTAAAGCGGTCGACGATGAGATTCGATTCGGTCCGATATTGGCACAGCTATTCCCCGGCTTGCGAGTAATCAGTTTGGTGCGTAATGGACATTCATTATGTGAGGGGCATTTGAGACGAGGAAGTGATGTCGATGCTTTTGCAAAAATCTATTTATCCGTCGCGAACTCGTTTAAAGACCTTTCTGCACATGGCGTGCCTGTACGAATGATTAAATTCGAGGACATGATTGACGACCCGTTCGCGACCGCTGCTGAAATGCTTCGCTTTCTCAAGATTGAACCGTCATCGCTCGATCGGATCCGGCTAAAATCAAAGCGTGTCATGCGTAGCGACGGTGAGCACGAACTGAAGTTCGGCGAGGAAGATAGAAAAGCTTGGTTTGACCGGCAAGATATCCTAACGGTTTTGGATAACGAAGTAAACAACGCACAACGTGCACGGCTGACTTCTGATCAGGTAAGGCGCTTTGATAGTATCGCACATGAAGCAATGGAGTTTTTTGGCTATGACTGAAATTGTGATGTATGAGTAAAGTGACGAGCGGTGAAGAAATTGGCGTGGCGATGGAATGTTTCGCAAGCACTCAGTTTTCTACAAATGGCAATCTTGAGTGGCGAAACCGGAGCGAATTCCCTGCGTCAGCAGTATGCGGAAAGGCTTGGCCCGGCTTGCTGATGCATCTTGAAGATCAACGTTTAAGTAATTTCGGTTTTAAAAATCCATGCGGATTTAAGGACGTGACGTGATGCCTGAATCAAGTCGTCCAGACTTTTTTTGTATCGGAGCGCAGCGAGCCGGCACAACGTGGTTGCATTCTCGGTTGAACCAGCACCCGAATTTTTTTTTGCCACCGCTCAAAGAATTGCATTACTTTGACAGAAGTCCGCGCTATCCGACGCCAAATACGTTAAATATCGCGAATCCGGCGAAACGGCTTTTGGAGTTTGAACGTGCCAAGTGGGCTGCCCGTGATGTTTATCGTTGTCTGAGGTATAGGGAGTGGTCGTCGCTCGTTTGGTTGTCAAAGTTTCATTTTGGTTTCTATGGGGATTCGTGGTACAGAAGTCTTTTCCCGAGAGATTCAAGAATCACTAGCGGTGATATTACGCCGGGCTATTCGGTGCTCGACGAAGAAGGTGTACGCAGGATGCATCTTGTCGCTCCGCAGGCAAAGATCATTTTTATTCTGCGTAACCCGATTGATCGTGCATGGTCTATGATGCGTTTTGGAAAGCGCTTTGGTTATGCCTGCGATCCACAGAGAGTCGAGGAAATATTTTCCCGAATCGATAGTCCCGGGCAGGAGCTTAGGTCTGACTATTTGAGGGCGATATCGATTTATCGAAAGTTTTATCCCGCAGAGAAAATCTTGTTGGTGTTTTATGATGCGATACCTGAGCGGCCGCAGGAACTGTTGTCACAAATTTTTCATTTTCTAGGTATCTCCCCCATTTCTTTCGATGCTTTGGATTCACAGCAGCGAGTAAATGAAGCTGAAGAACTCGAGATCCCGGATTCGGTTCGTTCGTATCTGGAGGATAAATACAGAGATCCTATTTGCGCTATGGCGGAGCTTTTAGGTGGGTACGCGAGCAATTGGAAAAATCGACTGTTTGAACAACCTGAGTCAGAGTGCAAAAGTCATCGTGTTTGCCTGTTGGCGAGCGAGATCGCTTAATTCTTGTCGAAAAGTGTGGCGGCTTTGCCGGTTTCGGAGCAGTGTGTAAGATTGTGGGTTGGGGTGAAGCGGTTCCAGAATGAGGTGCTCATGGTGAAGCGTCGGCTTTAATGGGTGGAGAACAAGTTGGCGGTCTCAAAAGTTCATTCAGTAAGTTTTCCTTTATTTCCCGCTTCGTGGTATTTGCGTTGTAGACCTTTTGATGCGCACAGTCGGTCAGTTTTTTGTTTCGCCATTGCGAAGCTATTTTACTGCGATTTGCGTTAATGGCACTGAGATCAAAAGGTATTTCTAAAGAGGGCCTTTTGGCGGTTTTTTCGGGGTTTAGTTTTATTTCGTTTGGAATGACATGAAGATTGGTTTTATTACCCCGGAGTTTGAATCTGAGTATCTTAACGGCGGTGGCTTGGGTAGTTATCTTGGGCGGATATGTCGCGTGCTGCTGGAGCAAGGTCATTCTCCTGAAGTATTTGTTACTTCGCAGGTTAGCGAGCGCGTGCAATATGACGGGATTTTGGTCCATCGAGTCGGTGTGAATCGTTGGGATAATTTCGCAGATGTCGTTCAGCAAGTTGGACGATGGTTGCCAAAAGGCTCGTTCGCCGTGCGTTGCAGTGCTCCGATGCTGACGCATGCCGCAGCGCTCGCGAAAGCGTTGAAGGTGAGAGAACGTGAAACCGTCTTCGATTTTGTTCAGAGCGCTGATTTTCGGGCTGTCGGTATGTTCGTCCCATCGCGACAGGATCGCCCCCACATCATTCGTTGCAGTTGTGCAGCAGACTTGTGGAGTGAAGCCGATGGGCGTGAAGGGTTCAACCCTTGGCAGTGTCGCTGGGAACGACGGGCGATTCGGCGAGCGGACAAGGCCTACGCTCCCAGTCGGTTAGTTGCTGATCATTACTTTGAAAAGTTCGGTTTAGACGTCGGCGTGATCCGGCCACCGTTTTCCGGCGTCAATAATCAATCGCTTCAGCAAACGGATCGATGGCGGGCGTATGGAAAATTCCATTTGCACTTCGGGCAATTTAAACGTCGGAAAGGAACAGAGTTCCTGGCAGATGCACTGCCGTTAGTTTGGCATGATTCGCCCGATTATCGGATGGTTTGGGCCGGTAGTTGTGACAGCACTTATTGGAACGCATTGCGTTCGTATTGGGGTGATCATGCGTCGCAAGTTAACTATGTAGGCCCGCTGGATAAGCAAGAGCTTTATGGGGCGTTGTCGGTTTGTGATGCGGCTGTTCTGCCGTCTTTAGTTGATAATCTTCCCAATACGGTGATCGAAAGCCTTGCTTTTAATAAGCCCGTAATTGGTACGTTTGATTCCAGCGTTGACGAGCTGGTCGCGGATGGTGCAAACGGATGTCTGGTGCGATTTGGTGATGTTCCGGCACTGGCGAATGCGATTTCTGAGTCATGGCATCATGCTCGCTCGTTCAACGGGAATCTGATGGAGAAGAGTCCAATCTGGGATGCGATGCAACCCGAACGCGCTGTACAAAATTTGCTCAATTTTGCGACTTCGCCAGGTTCTAGTCGGAGTGGGTTTGGTCAATCGAGAACAAGTTGAATATCGGATCGGAACTAGGCTGTGGTCGGTGCCGGAAGTTGGCTTCGTTCTGTTGGCAGATCGATTTAAGTCGTGCCCACCGTCTAAAGTCGAAAGGCTCCATTGAAATGAATTGCTCGTGAATATCTCGTTGATCATCGCCACCTACAATCGCGGATCGGCGATCGCTCCGACGCTGACATCCGCGCTCCAGCAGTCGGTACCGG
Organism: Planctomycetaceae bacterium; assembly: GCA_003506095.1. Taxonomy (GTDB): domain Bacteria; phylum Planctomycetota; class Planctomycetia; order Pirellulales; family Pirellulaceae; genus UBA6163. The sequence goes on from DNWZ01000469.1 coordinate 9,510, forward strand.
TTGACGAACTGATCGTGGTCGATGACGGATCAACAGATGATACTGCCAATTGGGTGCGTGAGAACTTTCCATCGATCAAACTGATCACCAAAAAAAATGGTGGGACGTCTTCAGCGCGCAACGCCGGTGCCCGTTCCGCTGGTGGCGACTGGCTGATGTTTCTCGACCACGACGATTTGCTGCTACCCAGCGCCGTCGAGTGTCTGGTAGGACTGTCACAACAATATCTTGAGGCCGCTTCGCTGCATGCCGACCATATCTATGACAATGTGGCAAGCGGCGTTCGGCACGAAAATCATCACTACACCCTTCCCGCCTTCCGTCGCCTGCTCGATACCGAAGCCGTCAATCAGATGTCCAATTCGCGACTCTACGGTTATCCGCTGTATCGGTCGTTGTTGCGGGGTAATCTGCTGCAACAGCCCTACATGGTCCGCAGATCGGTGTTCGAAGCGATCGGTGGGTACAGCGAGGATGTCCGTTACTGCGAGGATTGGGATCTTTATTTGCGAATCGCCCAACAGTATCAGGTGGCCGTCGCGGATGATGTGATCAGTCGGCATGTGATCGAGGGGGAAAATCTGCACCTGACCGCAGCCGAGAAGCAAGAATTGATGTACGAGCGCGTCTTGCGCCGGCGATGGCGTTCCCACCGCTGGCTGCAAGTAACAGAAAACCGGATCGCGCGGCAGAAGTTGGCGGCGATCTACAAAACTCAAGGTGATCGTGCTTGGCGAGAGGGTACGGGGAGTGTGGCTTGGCGCAAGTATCTCGGCTCCGCACTCAATTGGCCCTTCGATCATGTGGTGTTAGCGAGGCTGTTGTGGTGGGCAGTGCCAGCGATCGGTGACCTTCGCAGAGCCGACGTGGAGAGCGTTTGATATGGCCGAAGCACGGACATCGGTCGTGATTCCCTGTTACCGGGAAGACCGCTATCTGCTGGAAGCGCTAAACAGTGTTTGCCTGCAGTCGCAACCGGTGTTGGAGGTGATCGTGGTCGATGATGGGTCCCCTCAACCGCTTCCACAACCGACGCATTGGGCGGGACCGACATTGAAGTGGATTCGAACAAAAAACCAGGGCCTAGGGGCGGCTCGCAACCAGGGTATCAGTCTAGCGGAAGGCGAGTTTGTTGCCTTCCTTGACTCCGATGATCATTGGCACCGTGATAAGATCGCCCAGCAAGAATCACTGCTTGACGCCAATCCAGACGCAGTCGCATGCTACACCCAATGTATCAAAGCACCTGGCTATTTTCCGTTTGGTCCGTATCCTAACCCGAAACTGCCTCGAGATCCGCTAGCGGTGAAGCTATGGCAAGCACAATTCTTTCCACCGTCTTCGGTTCTCGCCCGTCGGTCCGTTCTGTTGAATGTCGCTGGATTTCGCGAGGGGCTTCGAAACGGTGAAGACTTGGACATGTGGTTCCGACTTTTCGAAATCGGCGAGATTTACGGTGTTTCAATACCTTTGACGTGGTATCGACAACATGAAGGGCAAATCACCAGCGACGATGTGCGTAAGATTCTCGGGTCTAAGGAAGCTAGGCGAGGAATCATGGCCAACTACTCGCAACGGCTGGTTCAAGGTGGGATATCCAAGGAACATTTCTGGGACGCTTACCGAAGCGAGATTCTGGGTGTTTATTTTCGTCGGAAATTTGGTCCCGCCCGGAAAATGCTTTGGGATTACCTGAAAGACCACCCATTCGATCTTAAAATAGCCCTGTACTTTCTGATATCAAACCTTCCTGCCGTTTGGGTACAGCGGCTTCGCGGAAAAATTTAACCGACGTGTACGGTCTCGCTTGTGATGTTTATTTTAGGCGTGACCTGCGGAAACCCTCCTATCTCACGCAATGCGATTTCTAAAACGGTACATCCTATGAAACTACGTCTTAAAGCAAAAACCGTAATTCGTAAGTGCCGCAAATTTCTCTATCATCGTATAGGATCGTCACCAAACGGTCGTCAGGCCAAAGCGTTCATTCTTGGGTGCCAACGTTCAGGCACAACGTTATTACTAAATGTATTCGATGCGGACACTCAATGTTATGCATATCCGGAATGGAGTGAGTTATGCGTCGAAGGGGATATGCGTCGTACCCTACGATGGCGTCCGTTGGATGAGCTAAAACAAATGGTCGCTCGCAACCCAGCCCCGCTTGTGGTAATGAAGCCAATTGTTGAAAGTCAGCGGGCAAACGAGATCTTAGACGTATTTCCTGACGCCCACGCCATCTGGATGTTTCGACACTTTTCTGATGTCGCCAGATCCAATGTGCTCCAGTTCAACGCGCGCTTGAATGATCTTGGGCCGCTGGTGCGCAACGACCCCTCGGACTGGCGTTCATCACACGCCAGCGATGAGGTACGGTCGTTCATTCGACAGTTCTACGAAGACGACCTGACGGACAATGAAGCCGCAGCGTTATTTTGGTACGCTCGCAACCAGTTGTACTTTGATCAAACTCTGAACCAGCATCCGCGAATCCGACTACTACAATACGAGAATTTGGTCGCAGCGCCGCGATTTTGGTTGCAGCAAGTGTACGATTTCATCGGTGCCGTTTATCCTAACGATGGAGTGGAGCAGATTCCCCATCGAGCATCCGTTGGAAAAGGAAAAGATTGCCAAATCCGACGGCCTATCACCGGTGCTTGTCAAGAATTTTTCGAAAAGCTCCGTTCTTTGGCTGATGTTCAATGGAGTGACCAGGCGACGCAGAAGTTTCCTGCGGGGCAGAACGAAAGCGTTTGATGACTAAGATGGGAGTGGCGGGAGCGAAGAAGTCAGATCGGTTTTCTTCACATCGTCAGATGCCGATCGGATTATAGAGTCGTCAAATGCTAGGTCCCCTTTTTATTTATCCGTTATTCGTCGCGTCCTGCATTGCAGGCGTCTTTCGCCCATTTTATGGACTGTTGGGGTTTTACGCGTTTGTTTTCCTCGAACCCGAATGGAATTGGCGGTGGAGTATTCCCAGGGATTGGAATTTTCAAAAGTACATCGGGGCCTGTCTGTTGGCCGGTGTTCTGCTTCACGGCTTTCGCGGGAATCGTTTTTCTGGCTGGTTGGGATGGGCGGTCGTGGCGCTCTTGTCGTTTCTCGCCTTGGCGTGGGTCTCTGCGAGTCAGACAATCGATGCACGCTTCACCGCTTTCTACATGGATATCATCACCAAGGTAATCATTATCGCCGTGGTGACGATTCGGATCGTGGATACAAGGGAAAAGGCGCTTGCGTTGTTGTGGGTAATTGTCGTCGGCCAAGGCTACAATGCGCTGCGGATCAACGAACAGTACTTTCAGGATGGTTATTCGTTGTATTCGTATATGCGATCGTGGGGAAACAAGGGGGACAATAATCTGTACTCCATTTTCACTATCCCTGCGATGGGCGGGGCGTTCGGGCTGGCGTTGCACAGTACCAAACTTTGGCATAAAGGTTTGGCGGGATTCATCGCGGTGCTGCAGTTGCACCAGATGATGTTGATGGAGTCGCGTGGCGGCATGCTTGGTGGACTGCTGATGGCTGCGTTGGCAATCTGGTTGATGCCGAAGACTTCGTTCAATATTCGCGCTGTGATAGCTGGATTGATTGTTGGCAGCGTTCTCGCCGGCCCTCCTGTGATCGAGGAGTTCATGTCATCATTCAAAAAAGAGGGCGAGCGAGACTCCTCGGCAGAGAGTCGTTATGAGTTATGGAGTGCGGGGTTCCGCATTACGGCAGATTATCCGTTGCTGGGCGTCGGACCGTATGCGGGTCAGATGCTGGTCCCGCGCTACAGCGAAAACTATCGCGACCTGTCCAACAAGGGATTACATAATCTGATTTTTGAAATTAGCACGGGTTGCGGGGTTCCGGCGTTGCTTTGCTATCTTGCTTTTCTACTCATTCCTTGGTGGAACGTTTTTTGGACGTACCGACGCGATCGCGCGGAGTTAGACCCGGCAACTTCCGCTTGCTTGTTGGCGGTTGCGGTTGGGATCCCAGGCTATCTTTTCTCGAGCATGTTCTCGAGCGGTGCGCTGCTGGAGAGTTCCTACGTACTGGTCGCTTGTGGTTCCGCTGCCCTCCACCTGTGGCAGCAACAAGAGCGTGCACCGATTGATGTCGAGGCGGAGCAGCAGGGTGATGAGGGCAGATGGGAGCATTCCGAAGCAACGTGAATGAGCCGGCGAACGTGGAAAACAAACAATCCGTGGCCAGGGGCAACTTCTGGTTCGTGCTGGTCAATTTCAACGGTTTAGAGGACACTTTGGAATGCTTGAAATCGCTGGCCGATGCGGCGGTCTCTCCGGATCAAATCGTCGTTGTTGACAATGCCTCATCGGGTGAGGATGCCGCCCACATCGCCGCAGCTTTTCCCGCAATTCATTGTTTGCGTAATGGCGAGAATCAGGGCTGGGCCGGCGGCAATAATCGGGGGATCGAGGTGGCGCTGCGGGGCGGAGCCGATTGGGTTTTCTTGTTGAATAACGACACCGTGGTCGCTCCCACCGTGATGGAAACGATGCAACGGGCAATCGTCAACGGACGTTGGGACATTCTCGGTCCGGTCATCAACGAGTACGACGACCGGGATGTGGTCCAGACAGAGGGTGTTAGCTTCAATCCTCGGGATCGTGGCGGTTTTTTTGTCAGTTGCCCGGTTGCTTCGCTAGCCGATACCCCGTCTGAGGTCGTTGCCTGTGACATTGTCAACGGCTGTGCGGTGGCCATCTCGCGTCGGGTTTTCGATTCGATCGGATTGATTGACGAGCGTTTCTTCCTGATTTGCGAAGAATCAGATTTTTGCCTTCGTGCCAGCCGGGCGGGGTTCCGAATTGGCGTCTTGGCCGAAACACTGGTCTGGCACAAACACTCGGTTTCGTTCGCACGGGCCGGGAAACCGCTGCAGCGGTACTATGGCACGCGTAATCTTGGCCTGCTGCTGCGAAAGCACCCTACCGGTCCCGGGCGTAAGGGACGGGTTCGTTCCCGAATCGAGTTTTACCGCCTAGCGTACCACATGTATTGTCATGAGCGCGAAATGAATAACCGGGTCGGTGCGCGTGCGGTGATCGACGGATTGGTTGATCATCTGTGTCGGCGTTATGGGAAACAGCGTCGCCCCTTGTCGCCGGTGTCTGCCCCGATCGACCGCCTATGCGGTGGTTTGTGGAGGTTGCGTGGGGGAAAGGTGCAGCCAGACATGACCGATTCTGCGCGAAAGACATCGGTGATATGAGGCTACTTTTCTTCAAACGAAACTTCGAATGGCCGATCCGCGCCGGGGCGACGGTGCATTCGGGCAATCTGATGCGAGCGCTCGTATCGCGAGGTCACGAAGTGCAACTCTGGACCGAAAAACCTGTGGGCGACGATGCGTTGCATTGGCTCGGTGGTGTCGAAGTGAAACACGTCGTGGCGGTTTCCGATACAGTTGCCAGACTCGGTTGGTGGGCGAATCGATTCAGTGACTTCTGGGGTAACGACCGATCAATGCTGTTTGGATTACAGAAAGCCGTGCAGGACGAACGTCCTGATGTCGTGATTTTTGTCGGGCCTGATACTCTGCCGGCCGCGTCACTACTGCCAAGCACGCCGACGGTTTGGTATTCCGCAGACGATCCCGTGTTGCATCAGTTGAGTTTGGGTAAAGGTTGGCGAGAACTTCGTGCGGCGTTCCGAATGGCGCTCTACGAATTGTCACTGCATCGTGTGGTTGACGCGACGTGGGTCGTTTCTGAGCAGGACAGGCGATGGTCAAAAATGCTTCGCGGTCGATGTGTGGCTTGGCTTCCAAACGGCGTCGACACCCAATATTTCACGCCACAGGGTACTCCTCAGGTAGCGAAGACTTGTGTCTTTTGGGGCAATCTGGCATTTCGGCCCAACGAAGATGCAGTGCGGTACTGGTTGGACGACATTTGGCCCGGAGTCCTTGCTGTAGAGCCAGACGCGAGATTTTGGATCTGCGGTTGTAATCCGAGCAATTTATTGCGGGCACGAATTGCGGGTGTTCGCGGAGTCGAGTTCTTTGAGGATCTGCCAGACCTGAGACCGAAAGTCTGTGAGGCCGAAATTGCCGTTTTTCCATTGATCAGCGGAGCAGGAGTGAAAAACAAGGTCTTAGAGGCCGCCGCGATGCGAAAGCCGATCGTCTGTACGCCACGTTGCCGTTTCGGATTGGCTGGCAAGTCGCTGCCATTGGCCGTTTGCCGGACCGCCGCGGATTGGCGAGATCACCTCACCCGACTTTGGAACAATCCTAACGACCGAGTTGCGCTAGCGACACTCGCGCGAAATTGGGTTCAAGAGGAACACCAGTGGTCAAATTCAGCAGCAATCGCTGAACGTAGCCTGATGTCAGTGTTGCGACCATGAATATTGCAGTCTTCGGCTTGCCGCGGTCTGGTACGACCTGGATCGGTAAAATCATTGATAGTCATCCAAGCACGTTGTACCTCCACGAGCCGGATTATGCGATCCGTCTGCCCTGTGTTCCCTACATCGCGGAGGTTGATGACGCGGAGGTTTGGCGACCGTTTATTGAGCAGTGGATCGACCAGGTTTTTTCGAACGGTTCGAAGCGAATGATCGGAAAGCAGCCTATGTTCCCGAAAGGCTATTACCGTTCCAGGAAGCAACGTATCTTTGATGCCGGTTGGCGGACCAGAGTGTTTCTTGCTGCCGCGGAGGAAAAACTGCGCGGGCGAGAACGTGTCATGAAATTACCCGTACACCTGCGATGTGCACCGGTAAAGGTTTGGAAGACGGTGGAGTCGTTGGGACGTTTGGGAGTATTTCTTGAGGTGTTGTCGGACACCCACTTCATTCACGTCGTGAGACATCCCTGCGGATTTGTCGATTCGGTTCTTCGTGGTGATCGAGGGCACCATTTCCAAAAGTCCGTTGCGATGTCGCAAGATATGGGACTGATGAAATAGGCATTGTCCTGTGAAGTGGCTTCTCGCTACGACATCGACCTGAATGAGTTGAATGCTCTTTCACCCGAATTACGTTTGGCATGGTTTTGGTTGCTAATGAACGCTCAGGCTTATGAGTCGGCGGTTGGCAACGATCGCTACCATTTTCTTTCGTACGATAACCTGTGCGAATCGCCCTCTATCGTTGCGAACGCTTTGGTTAAGAAGCTGGGATTAGATTTTGATGCGCAGACGAGCGACTTCCTGGCTCATTCACGGACAGATTCACGAAGCTATTACTCCGTCCAGCAAAACTCGAAACACGCATCGACAAAGTGGGAAACTACTTTAGAGTCGCGTGTTATCGATGCTATTCTCAAGATAACGGAACCCTTTTTGAGATTAGTCGAGGGCGAGTGAGCTAGCTGGCCTGGGAGATGGACTGCGATGAAGCTAGGTCGCAGAGTGAGGGCATGGTGCAATCGTTTTATCTCTGTCTCTCCCTGCCACGTTGCTTGTGCTTGCGTGAGCCTCGTAGGATCGCGATGACGAAAATCTCGCCGATCAGAAAGGAACTGGCGGATTCCGGGATTGCCGTGACGGTGAAATTAGGTTTGGGAAAAGGGGCTGATTCGGATGCTCGCCTGATCGACCGGCTCAAACGACCAACTGCCTTGGAAGGGATTTTTCGTCAACGGGTCGAAATCGGCCACCCTCGTCGGCAATCGCTCGCGAAAAACCCCCAAAACCTTCGAGTGGAATCGTGCTGGACGCATCGAACGGGTTGACCAACCATTTGCGTCAGTGAGTATCAAACAGGATCGGTCCAGTCGGGTCGACCATGGGGTCGACGCCATCGATGCCGCCGGCTTCGGGGGCGGGCAGATTGATTGCCGCATCGGTACCGGCTGGATCGCGAGTCTTGTACCACTAGTTGTCGGCAAACGTGAAGGTTTCCGGTTCTGTCTCCGGGCCGACATTCAACGCGATGCTGAGCGTGTTGAATTCGACGATATTGTCCGAGAACACGCCATTCGCGGTGTTGACAATTGTCTCGCCGGGATTCTCGTTCAGTATCCTGCTGAAGTGGACCACGGTAGTCATTAACCGCACCACTTTGCCGGGCGGTTGTACAACTCGCCTAAAATACTCGAATTAATTACCTGAATATTCTTTGCGGGATGGTTACGACTAGGGGCTGAAATTTGAATCCTAATCAAATCGAATCCATTATTCTTGACTGCATCGCACGGTTGAATGAGCTGCGTGAGGGTGATTCGAAATTGTCGACCGAAGGTGATGCGCCGCTGTTTGGTGACGGCAGTCCGCTCGATTCGATGGGGCTGGTGACCTTGACGATGGATGTCGAGGACGCGCTCGCCGATCAAGGAGTCGAAGTGGGCCTGAGTGACTCAAGGGCCATGTCAAGAAAACAAAGCCCCTTCCGAACGGTCGCAACACTCGTGCAGCTCATTGAAGAGCAGATGGCGAAACCGTAGCGGAACTCTCTGCGACTTCCACTACATGGGTCACCGTTGACGAGCGGTTTCCTAATAACCAACCACGAAACACACGAATTGCACGAAAAGTCGGCGGTGTTTTTCTTTGTGCTTTTTTCGGTTGAGATCATTTCCCGAGTTCCTTTATCATAAGACTCCATTTCGTGTGCTTCGTGTTTTTCGTGGTTAAAAGGGCGCCGTCGGGTTTTGGAAAGGCGTGACCACGAAATACACGAATAGCACGAAAAGAGGCGGCGTTTTTCCTTCTACTTTTTGCGCTGGCGTTCATTTCCCGAATGCCTTTATCGCAAGATTCCCTTTCGTGTCCTTCGTGTTTTTCGTGGTTAAAAAGGCACCGTTGGGGTATGGAAACGCGAGAGACCGAAAGTCTCTGCGACTTCCGCTACGGTGAATGATTATCAAATGGAACGATGCGTATTGATCACCGGTTGCAGTCGTGGGATCGGTCGTTCGCTGAGTGAGCATTTTCTTGCTGCCGGGTGGCGGGTGATCGGTTGCTCGCGGTCGGACGTGGCGATCGAGTCGGATCGGTTTGATCATTTTCGGCTCGATTTGCACGATGCGACCGCGATCAAGGAAATGATGCGGGAAATCCGGCGGCGGTGTGGCACTCTCGATGTGCTGATTAATAACGCCGGGGCGGCGTCGATGGCCCCGTTCACCCTGCAACCGCCTGACGTCGCTCGCCGGCTGATGGATCTGAATTTCCAGTCGGCCATCGAGGTGACCCATGCGGCGATCCGGTTGTTGCGATCGGCCGAGCATCCGCGGATCGTCAATTTTTCCAGCGTCGCGGTGCCGTTTCGCCTCGAGGGCGAAGCGATCTACTCGGCAAGCAAGGCGGCGATCGAGCAGTGGACCCGAGTGCTGGCCCGCGAACTCGGCCCGCTGCGGATCACTGTCAATGCCGTCGGCCCGACGCCGATTCGCACCGATCTGATCCGTGGCGTGGCGGAAGAAAAACTTCAGGCGTTGATCGATCGTCAGGCGATCCCGCGATGGGGCACGATCGACGATGTGATCAATCTGGTCGATTTCTTTGTCCGGCCGCAAAGTGATTTCATCACGGGGCAAGTGGTTTACTTGGGAGGTGCGGGATGAGTACTTGGGTCCAATCGCTCTCCACCCGTGCCGAAGGTCTCTGTTTCGTCGGCGGCCCCCATAACGAGCGCGTGACGTATCGCGAAATGGTCGACCGGATCGCTGCGATCACAATGAAACTGACGCAGGCCGGTGTCACCGCCGGTTCGGTCGTCGCGTTCCCCGGACAATACTCGGCCGACAACGTCGCGACGTTTTTGGCGATCGCCGACTTGAAGGCCGTCGCGGTGCCGTTGCCGGATGATTCCAAGCCGCGCATTGATCGCTTGAAGTCCATCGCGCGCGTGACGCATCAAGTAGCGGGAGTCGCAGAGACTTTCGATCCACGCATCGCGCGAGTGACGCAGCAAGTAGCGGAAGTCGCAGAGACTTTCGATCGACGCCTTTCCAAAACCCACGAAACTCTCTGCGAGTTCCGCTACGAGGGAACCGCGGCGGACGAAACTCTTGGCGAGCTCCGCTACGGGGGCACCTATCCCATACGACATCCGCTCTACGAACAACTCGCCGCTGAAAATCATGCCGGTCTGGTGTTGTTCACTTCAGGAACGACCGGCGACCCCAAGGCGGCCGTTCAGGACCTGGATCGGTTGAGGCTGCGTTATGCCAAGCCACGCAAGGTCGGGATGATGCTCGCTTTCATGCACATCGACCACATCGGCGGGATCAACACCCTGTTGTATGTCTTGTCGCACGGCGGCACGCTGGTGGTGCCGAAGTCGCGTTCGCCCCATGACGTGGCCGCGGCGATCGCGGAGCATCGGATCGAGGTGTTGCCGGTGTCGCCGACGTTCTTGAACCTGTTGCTGATTTCCGGGGCGGCCGATCGGTTCGATTTGTCGTCGTTGCGGCGGATCACCTACGGATCTGAACCGATGCCGCAGAGCGTCTTGGATCGGGTCGCTGAGACGTTGCCGGGGGTGGAATTGTTGCAGACCTACGGGACGACGGAGCTCGGTATTTTGAAGTCCAAGTCGGAGAACAACGGCTCGTTGTGGATGAAGGTGGGCGGGGACGGCTACGAGACCAAGATCGCCCAGGGGCGTTTGTGGGTCAGAGCCCAGACCGCGATGCTGGGTTACTTGAACGCCGACTCGCCCTTTGATGACGAAGGGTTCATGGATACGGGGGATGAGGTGGAGGCGCGGGGCGATTGGTTGAGGGTGTTGGGACGCAAGTCCGATTTCATCAATGTCGGTGGGACGAAGGTTTCGCCGGTGGAGGTGGAGAGTGTGTTGTTGGAAATGCCGTGTGTGGCCGAGGTGGCGGTGGTCGGCCGTCCGCATCCGATGATGGGCCAGGTGGTGGAGGCGCGGGTGAGGCTCCATGGTGAGGGGTCGATCGTCGATTTCAAAGCTCAGATGCGTGAACACTGTCGTGGCAGGTTGCCCAGTGAAGCGATCCCGGTGAAGGTATCGCTGACCAGCGAATCGATGGTCACCGACCGCTTTAAACGAGCACGGTGACCTGTCCCATACCCATCCCAAACGTAGCGGAAGTCACAGAGACTTTCGGTCTCTCGCCTTTCCAATCCAACGGTTCCCTTTTAACCACGAAAAACACGAAGCACACGAAAGGGGATCTTGCGATAAAGGAATTCGGGAAATGATCCCCGGCGCAATGAGTACAAAGAATAACGCCGACGACTTTTCGTGTTATTCGTGTGTTTCGTGGTTGGGCATTAAGAAACCGCTCGTGGACGGTGACAGATGTAGCGGAAGTCGCAGAGACTTTCGTTCCATGGGTTTCCAAAATCCAACGGTGCCCTTTTAACCACGAAAAACACGAAGCACACGAAAGGGAATCTTGCAATAACGGAATTCAGGAAATAAACCCCAGCGCAATTAGTAATAAAACGCCGTCAACTTTTCGTGTTATTCGTGTGTTTCNNTGCGGTTCTCCCGCACACGGCTTTCCAGTCAGTAGTTGCCCTTCAGGGATCGATCGAAGCGAAAGTGGGCTTCTCGCAGACTATACAGGCCCAGCTTCGTAAAGTAGTCGATCGGCCAACGTTCATTGCGTGTCAAACGCTGTGGGTTCTTCCGGTGACGTTTCAACAGCAGCCGCCGTAGGCGGGCTCGAAGGTGAGAGTCAAGGTCTTTGTAAATTGTCCAGCGACAGTGGCGGAAGTACGTAAACCAACCCCGAAGGATCGGATTGAGTTCCGCCGCAATCACCTTCATCGAGCCGGACCGCATACGCGGCGTC